>JAGLSW010000421.1 GCA_023135565.1 Candidatus Aminicenantota bacterium
ATATTTTCGTCGGGTCACTGCTGGAAACCACCGGGATTTCATCGATGTTCTCTTTGGCAAACTCTTTCATCACATAGTCTAAGTGGTCTTTCTCATTCACCACTAAGAAATTGGGCGTGGCAATATCTTCAGCCACTACGAAGTCTTTCAAATTTTCGTAATCCGGGGCTGCCGGGCTCAGTTCGGTCTGGGAAATCTTCTCCGCGATTTGCCCCTGCTCATCCAAAATATAGAAAAAACAGTGTTCGGAACGGATGAATTTTTCTACCAGGGTTTTCATGGAAGTATCGGCAGCCACGATCTCGACACTGCCGCGCATGACATCCTTGACGGTCATGGCAACCAACGCATAAGCTCCCGGCCCGGCGGTAACCAGGGGAAAAAGTTTGTGCACGATATTGCCGAAAAAACCGCCGGTCATAGCGCCCATAAACAGCGAAGGAGCAAAAATACCCCCGGAACTGCCGGTACCCAGGGTAATAGACGAAGCCAGGATTTTCAAAAAAATCCGGTATTAAGAGGGTTTTCAGCCAGGAAGCCGCATAGTGTTCATTGCCCCAGAGCAGGCTTTGGAAGAAGTGGATCAAGGTTTTGAGCGCCGCCGCGCCCAGGCCGCCTAATAAGCCGATAAAAATCGGGATAACGATCATGAAAGCGTGTTCCGAAGTTTTAAATTTTTCTAATAGTGAGAATGTTCTTTTTTCCAAGTTTTTCATTATGATTTTCTTTTCTTGGAAATTATAAGTTAATATATAAATCAAAACCCGGTAGTAGTCAAAGGCTAACAGCCAAAAATAAAAAAAAACGTCCCGCGGCAGCCCCACATGCGTGGGGAAGCGTTTAGGGGCAAGAGTCGTAAATGTCTATAACCATTGATTCGTGATATGTAAGCCGGGGCTTATAGGCTGGGGACGCCGTCCCCCCGCCGGAGGCAAGGGGCAGACCACCTGGGATAGTCTTTCATCCACGTTATTTTTAGAATTTTTCTATAAATTTTACCGCCGTAATTGCGGGAATGGGAGATTTTTTAAAATCTTTAATATTCCGGGTAATGATATAATCACAGGAAACCTTTTGAGCACAACCGGCAGCTACGGCATCCTCAAAATCTTTCATATCAAACGTCCTGGCTTGCATAAAATCCTCTTTCTCCGCTGATTCTATTTCAAAATGCGTGAGAAGCCAATCAATCAATTCGAGAGCCTTTTCTCTATCTAAAAATTTACAGATCAGGTAATAAAGTGTAGTAACTGAATGCCCGGCGATATAGCCGGTTAGCTCTTTGTTGATTACTTTTGTCAAAACCAAAGAAGATTGGTCGTAATGAGGAATCCTTTTTTGGAAGACATCGATAAAGATGTTAAGAGCGATCAGTACTGTCATCTGTGTTTTCCCATTACATAATCGGAAATCGCTTTATCGACATCAGCGTCGGGAGGGATAATCCCGGTGAATCTTTCGATTTCAGGATGTATCGCCGGTTTTGGTTTGGGCTTCAAGCCCTTGATCCAACGATTTACGAGTTCCGCGACAGTTGTCCTATTTTTTTTTGCATATTTCTTTAGGAAATCGACCTCCGTTTCCGGCAAATTAATCGTAAATCTCGTTGTGGGCATAGTACCTCCTGAGCAGGCATATAACCGCACTCACCTGCCTGTAATAAAATATTATAATACCATTCATTCATTTTATCAACCTGTTACGTTAAAAAAATCCCAAAATAGGCATGAAAAAAATTTCCCCCTACCCCCTCCGAGGCACTCCCCCCCACCTCAGAGGTGCGCCGTTTTATCCCCGGGCTGCCCCGAATCTCCTCTAAGGTGCGCCATCACTCCTTTTAATCTCGTCTTTACATCTTCGAAGTCCTTTTTGAACATTAGAGGTTCTCCGATACGCCTTTTAAGCCCTTCGAGGTACCCCGGCGCGGACTTATCCGAAAAAGATTTCTCCGGCACATCACTTAGATATGCCAACCTGGATAATGTGGATTTTTCCGGCGCAAATTTTTCAGGCTGTGACCTGACAAAGGTGCGCATCGAGGAAACCACCGACGTTCAATCATTTGCGGTTTCCGCTAACAAAAAAATAATTGCCCTGTACGAAGACGGCATCGTCCGCGAATGGAATCAGGCACCCTCAAAAACGTGGTTAACAACCAACCTCGATGGCGATATCAAAGGTAAAGATAACAAACTCGCTGCCTTACCCGGTAGTGATCTAACGTTATACCGCGATGGACATCTTTTTTTCTATGATCGAGTCCGTAAGAAAATACAACTAAAAGCAACCATAGATATTGCTTTAAATATCAAAATTATCAAAATCGGGTTGAATTACCTATTACTCCATGAAGAAAGCGGCGGCAAAAACCGGCTGGTCCTGGTAGATTTGCGCCAACAGGAAGTCGTAAAATCGCTGCCTACTTTGCCATTTTTACACTGCGACCACCTGGAAGACCGGGCGCTGGTTATTTTTAACGAAAAAGAAGAGTTGCAAGTTACAGACATAAGTTTAACCTCCCGGGAAAGAAGCCCCATTATTCTTCCCAAAGGAGCCAAAGTTTCGTGCCTGTCGGTTAATAAATGCAGGAAGCCGGAAGACCGATACCTGTTAGGAACTGGGCTATACAACGGCGCTGTACAGGTGTGGCAAATCTGCATAAACGATTGGGAACACAAAGAATTGGTACCTGAGTTGATACTACACAAAGACAACCAACCGGTAAAAAATATATCTTTTTATGACGAAAACCACATCGTTTCCAGCGGTCTCGATAAAACCATCCGGGTGCTCAGGTTCGACCAGGAAGGCCGCCCGGTAGGAGCCCCAGACGAATTGAAAATGAAATTACAGTGTCGGGGAATGAAAATCAAAGGCCTGATTCGCGACAAAATAGAAGGCAAAAAGCTGCGGGAATTCATAGACCGGGCAAAATAATTATCAACATTCCCTCTGGACAAATTTTGAAAAAGAAAGACCTAATGGTGGTACCTAAATATGTAAAACTTGTAGTTCACTACCCTTGAGTGATAACAAAACTATTGAACTGTGCGGGTAGAACTTTCCAGGAGGTAATTACTGAGATTTTCTAATAGACGCCTATGCCGTTGATATGAGATCGAGCCGATAGAACCGAGAATACGAGACTGGGGCAGCACTGCCAGGAATCCAAGCCTTATTAAAGATTTTGACATTAATCCGCTCGTATTGAAATCATCATGCCCGGGCGAAATGATCTCGTCGAAACCTTCGATATACTGATGTATTTGCGTACTTACCCCACAAACAAGCAAATCACCATAAGACGGCATTTCACGTAGGACAACCGCCGGCCTGTTCTTTAGTTTACCATCCGCCTGGGAAACCGGCGTAAGGATTACATCACCCTGCTTCATAGTTCGGGTTCACCTCTTTAAGCAAAGACGGTGCATATTCGTCCTCATCTTCACTATATGCCTGTTCCAGTTTTCGACCGGATAAAGATAGCCAGTTCTCATGCTCATTACTATTTTCCTTCTTCGGTAGAATAGTAACCATTAGTTTAGCATCCGGTTCCAGGTCAAATGTTTCATCTAAACAAATTCGCTCACCATCAAAATGAGCAGGCAAAGTTACAAAAGGCATAATCACTTCCTCCTTTGTTTTTTGCTTGTGTGCCGCTTTGACCGCGTAAGATTTCAGCATATCACAAACTTGGCAAAAAATCAAACCCGCGGCGCGGGTACCCTATAAGCCATTGCGCGGGCCACCACATGGGCGGGGTATAAGCCGCTGCGCGGCAAAAACAGCAGAGCCAGGGGATCCAAAACCCCCAGTGTGATAAAAATCAAATACAGTGACAACCGGACTGCTCCCGATGCGCCCAATAAAATCCAAAAAAAACTAATCTAAATTTTTACACTTGACAAGAGTTTCTTTTTAATTTATCATAGGGATATGATTGTTGGATTTAATACTGATATAAAATACAAAAACGAGATATTTCATATCCAAACCGAGGATAAAGGCAAGAATAATCCCACGGTGGAAACTCTCGTCTACCATAACGGGGAGATCCTGCTCTCCAGGCGCGTCTCCTATGCCCATATGCAGGGAAAACCGGACCTGAGGGAAAAAATCAAAACCATGATGAAAAACTCACACGACCAGGTTATCTCCGATTTGAAAGGCGGAAAATTCATCCACATGCTGTCATTGGATACCCAGGTAGTCGAAGATATGTCCTTAGACGAAATGGTAATGGGCCACCTGAACGAAGAATCTTCTTAGCCGTCGATGCCTGATCTTATTCTCCTGGTTGATGGAATGTACTTAGCTTTTAGTTCGTTCTACGCCCATGGGAATATGAGAACACTAAAAGGGGAACCGACAG
The DNA here is from genome assembly GCA_023135565.1 of Candidatus Aminicenantota bacterium. GTDB lineage: Bacteria > Acidobacteriota > Aminicenantia > UBA2199 > UBA2199 > JAGLQA01. The sequence continues at coordinate 4,373 of JAGLSW010000421.1, forward strand.
GCTCACTTTACGGCTTCATCACCCGGGTGGAAAATTTGATAAAAACCCTGCAGCCGGGAATCGTGGCTGCTGCTTTCGATACGCGGGAAAAAACCTTCCGCCACCATATGTTCCCCGAATACAAAGCCAAGAGGGAAAAACCTCCCGAAGACCTGATCAAACAACTGCCCTATATCAAAGAATACTTAGATATTAGAGGCATCCAGTCAATCGAGACGCCGGGATTCGAAGCGGACGATATTATCGCCGCCATCGCTAAAGATTATGGCAGCCGGGGACACAAGGTGGTTATTTTTTCAGCCGATAAAGACCTGTTCCAATTGGTGAACGACCGGGTGTCCATCTATCACCCGCGGCAAAAAGCAGTGTTAGACAGCAGCGGCATAGAAGAACATTTCGGAGTCTCACCGGGGCGGATCGTGGATTACCTGTCGCTGGTGGGCGACTCTTCCGACAATATCCCGGGAGTGCCGGGCATCGGCGACAAGACGGCCAAAAAATTACTGGCTAAATACGGCGGCGTAGACGAGATGCTCGCCCAACTCGATAAAATGGAAGAGAAATTCAAAAATAAAATCAACGACAACCTGGAATTGCTAAAATTATCGAGAACCTTAGTAGACTTAGATCACGTGCCGGATTTCGAACTAAAATTCAAGCCCGAGACCTTCCCTAACCGGGTAAACGACGACTTAGTGGCCCTTTACCGGAAATTCTCTTTCACCCGTTTATTAAAAGGTATCAAGGGTGTTTCGCTGTCTGAAGAAAAAATAGAGATCCAGTACCATGTGATTAAAGAACCGGCTCAATTGGATGCCTTGACCGAAAAAATCGCCCGGGAAAAATATTTTGCTTTCGATGTAGAAACCACTGAACTCGAATTTTTTAAATCCCGGTTAGTGGGGCTGTCGATTTCTTTCGAGTCAGAAGGTTATTATATTCCTTTTAATACTACCGGGATCTCTTTTGCCGATTTTGAACAAAAAATGGCCGCCCTGTTCCGGGACGAAAACATAAAAAAAACCGGCCACAACCTGAAATTCGATATCCTGCACCTAAAAGCGGCGGGCATAGAGGTAAAAGGCACTGCCGACGATTCGATGATTATGTCCTACTTGCTCAACGCCAACCGCAGGGCCCATAATTTGAAAGACCTAACTTTGGATTACCTGCAATATCAACAGGTGGAATACGGCGATTTAGTGGGCAAAGGCAAAAACAAGCTGTTATTGGAAGACCTGGCTATGGAAAAAATCAGCCGCTACTGTATCGACGATTCCTGCCTCTCTTTTAAGTTGAGCGAACTATTAAGAAAAAAGCTGCTGGAAAAAAAATTAACCGGATTATATAAAAATATCGAAATCCCCTTAGTGACCGTGCTGATGGAGATGGAATTCGCCGGGGTAAAAGTGGACGTGGATTTTCTAAAAGCCGCCCACAAGCAGATGGCGGAGAAATTGCTGGAGATCGAAGCGGAAGTGTTTCGCACTGCCGGGTACCGCTTTAACCTGAACTCTTCCCAGCAGTTGGGCGAACTCTTGTTCGAGAAGATGAACCTGCCCATCAAAAAGCGGACGCGCAAGACCAAATCTTACTCTACGGACATCGAAGTTTTAAAGGAACTGCGGTCGTTCCCGGTGGTAGAGAAGATCATCGACTACCGCACCTACAAAAAATTATCTTCCACCTACTTAGAAGGTATAATCAACGACATAGATGAAAACAACCGTGTGCACACGTCATACAACCAGACTGTCACCGCCACGGGCCGGTTATCTTCTTCCAACCCCAATTTGCAGAATATCCCCGTGGGCGAAATGGGCGGCGTCAATGTCAGGAAAGCCTTTATCGCCGAACCGGGCAAAATGCTCCTGGCCGCCGACTATTCCCAGGTAGAGCTGCGGGTGATGGCTCATTGTTCCGGGGATGAGAAGTTGATCGAAGCTTTTGCCAACGATTTCGATATCCACCGGCACACCGCCGAAACGGTGTTCGGCAAGGATTTGTTTCTAACGGCCCAGGAAAGGCGCAAGCGGGCCAAGATTATTAATTTTTCGGTGCTATACGGCAGCGGCCCTTATTCGCTTTCCAAGGAATTGGGTGTTAGTTTTAAGGAAGCCAGGGATTTTATCGACATGTATTTCGAGAAGTACAGCGGGGTAAAAGCCTTTATGGAGAAAGTCATCAGCGAAGCCGAAATCGACCCGGTGGTGAAAACCATAGCCGGCCGCATCCGCGAAATACCGGAGATCACAAGTGAAAACCGCACGGTAAAAGAGAACGGCAAGCGTATGGCTATAAATACGGTTATCCAGGGCAGCGCCGCCGACATCATCAAGATCGCTATGATTAATATCCGGGAACGATTGCAGGGAATGGAGAGCCGTTTGATCATGCAGGTGCATGATGAGCTGGTTTTCGAGTACCCGCCGCAGGAAGAAGAAAAGCTTTTCGAGATGGTCAAAAAAGAGATGGAGAACGGCTCAAAACTAAAAGTCCCATTAAAAGTTGTGTTGAAGAAAGGTACCAACTGGGGAGAAATGGAAGAGAGCGAATTATGAGTTATGAATTATGAACGATGAGTGATGAGTGGCGCTCTACCATTACTACTGCTGTGTCAACCGTGAAATGTTGGATAAACAAAAGTTTTGTTCAAACTTTTTATGATTTAGAATCAAAAGCGCTCACACGCTGCCTCTTGCCGCGAAGCCGCTTAT
>JAGLSW010000422.1 GCA_023135565.1 Candidatus Aminicenantota bacterium
CCGGTATATGGTCTTATGCCGTGGATACTCCACCTCCGTGTCATTAAAATCATACAGGATTTCACGTTTTTCTTCAGCAGATATAAACTCTATCTCGCCTATCTTTTTCCCGGGGTCTGCCAGAATAACAGACACTACCTTTTCAAAATATTTTATAAACCTCTTTATGGTTCCGGGCTTGAACAATTTAGTGCCGTATTCTAAAAAGAAATCCAGGTTCTCCCCCTCTTCCAGGCAGTACAAGGTCATATCAAACTTAGATGTGGTATTCTCCTGCACATTGCGTGTTATCCTCAAACCGGGTATCTCCAACTCCGGCATCTCCATATTCTGCAGCACAAACATCACATCGAAAAGGGGATTACGCCCGCTGCTCCTGGCCTGGGCAACTTTCTCTATCAACTCTTCATACTGGTACTCCTGGCTCTCGAAGGCGTGCAGGGAATTCTCCTTTACTTCTTTTAAAAATTGAGTGAAGCTTTTCCCTGGCTCCGGGAAATTCCTGATTGCCAGGGTATTAATAAATAATCCCACTATCCCTTCAAGATCATCATGCAAACGCCCGGCGATAGGACTGCCCACAATGATATTTTCCTGGCTGCTGAGCTTCGATAAAAACACATTAAAAATGGCAAACAATACCATAAAAAGAGTCGAATCCTCTTTTAATGCCAGGCTGTTCAACGCTGTTTTCACTTCTTTGTCGAGTGAAAAGCTTACGTTTGTTCCCGCGAAACTCTGTACAGCGGGCCTAACATAATCGGTGGGCAGCTCCAATAACTCCTCTTCAATATCCTGACCGGTATGCTCCTTTTCCTCCTCTCCTTTTCTCCTATCCAGCAGCCACTGCACATAATCCCGGTAGCGGAATCTTAAAGGCAGCGGTTCTTCCCCTCTATAAATAGAAAGAAAATCAGCGATGAATATTCCTGTAGAGACTCCATCTGAGATGATATGGTGCATGTCCACCATTATGATATGAGATGGAGTTTTACCGGCCCGGGTTTTTATCAGCCCTAACCGCATAAGCGGCGCTTTCGAGAGATCAAAAGGACGAATAAAGCTTTTGGCAATGCCCGCGGCAGGCTCTATTTCGTAAATTGAAGGAGTGGATACTTCATCTCCCTCTCCGGGGGTAAAGGAGATATCTATTGTTGACGTTACGTCATAAAATTCGATTTCAAAATTAATATCCCGGGCATCGTGCACTTGCTGCACCACTTCGCCATCCACCGTTTTAAAAGAAGTTCGCAAACTTTCATGCCGCTGGATAAGCTGCTTAAAAGCCGCTGCCGGTTTCTCCTTCTCCAGCGGCCCATCTGCTATCATTATGTCCGGCATATTATAACTCATATTTTCCGGTTCCAACTGTTGGAAGAAAAAGAACCTCTTCTGGGCCGGCGATGAAGGATAATACTCCTTTGCCTCTACAGGGGACAGACCCACAAACCGGCTCTTCTCTTTAAGATCGATACAACGGGCCAATTCCCTGATGGTGGGGGTTTTGAATACTTCCGCCAGGGTAACGGCTGCATCCAACTCCCGGTGCAGCTTCGCCACCACTGCGGTGGCTTTTAAAGAATGACCGCCTAATTCAAAAAAATTATCATCGATGCCTATTTTTTCTCTTTCTATTCCCAATACCTGCGACCAGGTATAAACCAATGCCTCTTCTATATCATTTCGAGGCGCCGCATACTCCCTGCCGGATACTATCTCCGGGGCAGGAAGCGCTTTCCTGTCTACCTTGCCGTTGGGGGTCAGCGGCATCTCCTCCAACATTACAAAATGTGGGGGGATCATATAGTCGGGCAATTCCCGGGCTAAATGTTCTTTTACCCCCGGTACAAATGAAGCATGGGGTAATGAAATTTCATCGTCGAGGACAATATAAGCACATAGATATTTGTCTCCATTAATATCTTGCTTCAGCAATACAACGGCTTCTTTTATTCCTGCTTGCGTTAACAGGACATTTTCTATCTCTTCTAACTCGATACGGAATCCTCTTACCTTTACCTGCCGGTCTATCCTGCCTAAGAAATCCAGGGTGCCGTCGGCTAACCAGCGGGCCATATCCCCGGTACGATAAAGAGTGATTTGTGATTGGTGTGGGGTGATCGGTGAGGACTGAGCGGTGTGACTCTCAGAGGGTGGGTGCGCCGCACCCTCTCCAGTACGGTAAAGAGTGATCGGTGAGGACTGAGCGGGCTGATGCTGAAAGCTGAATGCCGGGACTGTTATGAACTTCTCAGCGGTGAGTTCCGGGTTGTTTAAATATCCCCTGGCAACCCCGCTTCCCCCGATATACATTTCACCGGCCACGCCTACGGGAACGAGTTTTTCCCATTTATCCAAGAGATATACGCGAGTATTATTTACAGGTTTGCCGATAGGTAAGCGAATTAAAGAATCATCCACGGTGTCGAATTTCATCTCGATAGATGTGATGGTGGTTTCGGTGGGGCCATACTTATTATAAAACTCGCCGTAACGGCTCCATTTTTTGGCCAATGACACGGGACAGACATCACCACCTGAGACGATCCTTTTTAAGGGGGAAGCGCCCCCAGCCCATAAGGGGCCCTGGGAATTTGTTTGCGATCCGGTTGACCCAAAAAAACTTTTTTTTAGCAAACTTTCATGAAGTATTTGTAAAAAAGAGGGGACTGCATGAAGATGAGTTATGGAACGGCTCACTATAAATTCAACAAAACGGTCAATATCCATTAAAGTTTCTTTATCGATAAGGACTAAAACCGCTCCATTGGTTAAAGTTGTAAAAATTTGCTCCACAGAAGGATCAAAACAAATAGAAGAAAATTGCAATATTCTATCGTGCTTTGTAATATCAAAAAATCTACCCTGGTTCCAGGTTAAATTCACTACCGGGTTATGCTCTACCAATACGCCTTTGGGCCTGCCGGTGGAGCCCGATGTATAAATGATATAAGCCGGTTCCCGCGAATTCATGGCTATACCGGGGTCAGAGTCGTCTCTTTTGTACAACTCTTTATCTCCCGGGTCTATCACATCTCCGCTGAATTCGATTCCCAATCGGGATAAAAAGCTTTCCTGCCTCCGGCGGCCAGGGGGCGCTTTTGAAAAACTGCCCCCTGGACCCCCGCAAAACTTTTGTTTATCTTCATTTCCTGGAAGTTCTGCTTCATAATCGGATACCGGTTCGATGCGGGACAGCAGCATTTTGATGCGGCTGTCTTTAATCATATACCCTATCCTCTCCGCCGGGTAGCCGGGATCGATGGGTAAATAGGGACTCCCTGCTTTCAATACGGCCAGGATTCCCACGATCATATCTATAGACCGCTCAACCATAAGTCCAACAGGAGTACCGGGTTCTAAACCTTTTTCTATCAATGACCGGGCCAGTTGATTGGCCCTGCTGTTTAACCGGCTGTAGGTCAAGACAAGCTCCCGGGATCGATACCCGGTTTTTACTTCAGGACCGACTAAAGCCGCACGGTCGGGGGTCTTCTCTACCTGCTCCGCAAATAATCCGTGAAGCAGCTTATCATGGGGATATCCTGCTGCCGTATCATTAAAATCGAACAATAACTGCTGCTTTTCTGCCGGGGATAAAATCTCTATTCCCGCTATTTTTACGTCCGGGTTCTCTATAATAGCGTTTGTAACCTTTTTAAAATAATCTATAAACTTGAGGATCGTCTCTTCTTTAAAAAGTCCGGTACGATAACGAAAATTGAAAAGCAAACCGGCTCCTGCTTCCTTTACCCCGATGGTTAGATCGAATTTGGACACTCCTGCTTCATACCCGGTGGATTTTAGCTTTAATCCCGGCACATCTATCCCGGTGACATCCATATTCTCCAGGACAAACATGATGTCAAATAAAGGATTGCGGGATATATCACGGGTGACTACTGCTTTTTCTACAAACTCTTCAAAGGGGTAATCCTGGTTTTCAAAGGCAGATAAGGCGCTTTTTTTTATCTCTTTTAAAAAGGCGGTAAAGGTTTCTTCCCCGCGGGGATAATTCCGCAAGACCAGGGTATTGACAAACATACCGATGATGCGTTCCAGGTCCGCGTGCCTGCGCCCGGCAATAGGAGTACCCAGGATGATATCTTCCTGACCGCATAACTTCGATAAAAAGATGTTAACTGCTGCAAGCATAACCATAAATAAAGTAGCGTCTCGATCTGAAGCGATTTTTCTTATCGCCGCTGCTTTTTCCCTGCCCATTTCAAAAACCACATTACTGCCGGCAAAACTAAGAGCCGGAGGTCTTTTGTAATCGGCGGGGAGATCGATGACGGGTATCTCCCCGGCTAACTGATTTTCCCAATATTTTTCCTGTTTTTCCAGCTCTCCTGATTTGAAAAAAAGGTTCTGCCATGCCGAAAACTCTTTATACTGGATAGGAAAGGGCTGTAGTCCTTTGCCTTTTCCTTCATAAAAAGCCATGAAATCCTGAACTAAAATGTCACGGGAAACACCGTCCGATATGATATGATGCATGTCCACTACCAGGATATGGTTGTCTCCACCACTCTCATCGCTAATCAACCCTACCCGCAGCAGCGGCGCTTGCGAAAGATCGAAAGGACGTATAAACTCGAGGGCTGAGTTATGGAGGGCTGAGTTATGAGTTATGAATGATGAATGATGAGGGAAATCCTGCGCTTTATCTCCTGCTTCAATTTGTTGCCTGATCTCTTTTTTCTCTGTGCCCTCTGTACTACTGATCCGTGAGAATCTTGTTTTTTCGCGAAGATTTTCTAATCGTGAAGAAATCGTTTCGGAGATTCCTAAACGATTATTGATTGACCGACCCAAATTCCCCTCTTGAGAGGGGTGGCGCTGAGGG
>JAGLSW010000423.1 GCA_023135565.1 Candidatus Aminicenantota bacterium
GAAATAAGGCTGGAATTGTCTGATAATGATATATATTGATACCAATGTTATCGTTTATAGTTATATCAACCCGGAAGACTCAAAACATAAAATATCAAAACAAATTATCGAGAAACTTATTTTAGAAGACGCTCTAATTCTATCGCCTTTAAGCATCCAGGAACTGATTTTCGTCTTCAACAAATTAAAATTAAAAAAAAAAGAAATTTTAGAAATTTACGAATTATTCAGCAGGTATTCTAAACACAGTTTATCCAGCGAATTGATAAAGGATGCCTGCAAATTTTGTTTTGATATTGGCAGCCTGAGAAGAATTAATGACGCAGTTCACCTCAAGTTTGCGGAAAAATATGCCGGCAGGTTAATCACTTTTGATAGTGATTTCAAAAAGTTCCGGGAGTATACCGAACTTGAAATCGAATTATTAACTGTTTAACGCTGCTTATTTACTTTTTCTAATCCTGTTTTATAGGGTTTTGCCGGTAGCGATGACTTTATCGAAAAAACGGAGAAAATTACCGCCCAGTATCTTTTTGATGTCTTCTTCTTTGTAGCCGCGTTTTAGCAGGTGGTAAGTAATCAGCGGGAACCCGGAAACATCCTCGAGACCCTGGGGAAAAGCCCCGGCGCCGTCATAATCGGATCCCATTCCTACATGATCGACTCCGACTAACTTTACTATATGGTCGATGTGCTCCATCAATGTGTCGATCTTTGGCGCGGGAGGGCCATATTTCTTCCACAACCCCATTATCGCATTCCAATAGGCATTGCGATCGTCTTTGTATTTTTCTCTCAGCTTTTTTCTTTCCGGGGCGACTTTTTCCCAGGCTGCGTCGGATTTCACCCTGAACTTATCATCCAAAAAAGCAGCGTAAAAATTAAGATGAACAATACCGCCGCTGCGGGCCAGGGCTTTGATCATCTCATCGGTCAGGTTGCGGGGCGAATCGCAAATCGCCCGCACACAGGAATGAGAAGCAAAAACCGGGGCTTTGGATATTTTTAATACATCCCAAAAAGCTTCATCCGAAACATGGGAGACGTCGATTATCATGCCGAGCCGGTTCATCTCCGCTACTACTTTTTCACCGAATTCGCTTAAGCCGTTCCACTGCGGTTTCTTCGCGCCGGAAGAGTCGCAGATATCGTTGTTGCCGCTGTGGGTCAGGGTGATATACCTGACGCCTAAACGATAATAATTCCGCAGCAAACGCAAACTGCCTTCTATAGGGCCGCCGTTCTCCATGCCGATCAGGATGGCCCGTTTGCCGGTTCCTTCGATCCTTTTTATACCGGCCGGGGAACAGGCAATTTCAGCCAGGTGGGGGTTATTCTCTACCTGCCTGTAAATCTCATCGATCATCTCTAAGGCTCTTTTGGAGGGATTTTTCTTGTCCAACCGGTTGGATACGAAAACCGCAAAAAAAGAGGCATCGACACCGCCTTCTTTCATTTTGATAAAATCAACCTCAGTGGCGGTTGTTTTTTGACCCAAGTCGATCTTACGCTCCAATATGGCCATGGGCGTATCGCAGTGAGTGTCGATAACTACAGCTTCATCATGTATCTTTAATGCTTTTTTCCAGAGCTGCTGATCCAGGTCATGGGTCTTCTTCGCATCTATTTGTGATGCAGGAATGAGCAGCATTATACAAAAAATAATAACGATGTTTTTGACGATTAATTTCATGTTTACACTCCTTACCCCGCTTCGCGGGGGCAACATTCAGCAAACGGGCATTCGAGAACTCTGAGGGACTTGCCTCCGGCTGCCCCACGCGCGTGGGGTGGCGTTAAGCCGCTGCGCGGCAGGTCCCTGCCGGGGGCCACCCCTTTGAAAAAGTTTGATCAAAACTTCTATTTATTTAGAATC
>JAGLSW010000424.1 GCA_023135565.1 Candidatus Aminicenantota bacterium
ATCAAAACTTTTTATAATTTAAAAGCGAGAAGCGCTCACCCGCTGCCCCCCCGCGAAGCGGCTCATAGCCCCCCCACGCGCGTGGGGCTTGACTTTATATTTAGTTGAATATATACTTAATTCTTTAAAGGAGCAACCCATGAAAGGCTTTACAGGCAAAATTCTCTGCGTTAACCTGACTACCGGACAATGCGAAACCGAAACAATTCCCGAATCGATCTATTACGATTTCTTGTCGGGCACCGGCCTAGCAGTTAGATTGCTCTACGAAAGAATCCCGGCCGGAGCCGACCCTTTAGGATCGGACAATATCCTGGTTTTTGCTTCCGGGCTGTTGACCGGCACGGGCAGCCTCTTTACCGGCAGGTGGATGGCTGCAGCCAAATCACCGCTCACCGGCACCTGGGGCGACGCTAACTGCGGCGGCAACCTGTCACCGGCAATCAAACAATGCGGTTTCGACGCCATCTTAATTTCCGGGGCCAGCAAAAAACCGGTCTACCTCTACGTAGATAACAAAGGAGCAAAACTTCTCCCCGCGGACGACCTCTGGGGTTTAGACGCTATCGCCGCGGAAGAAACTCTCATTTCCAGGTCAAAAAGCAAAAAAAAACCGGCTGTGGCCTGCATCGGCACTGCCGGGGAAAAACTGTCGCTGATCTCCGGGATTTGCAACGATAGGGGACGTATCGCCGCTCGCTCGGGTTTGGGCGCAGTGATGGGTTCTAAAAAACTAAAAGCCGTGGCCCTGGCCGGTTCGCGCCCCATCCACCCGTATGACCGGGAAAAAATGAAAACCTTAAGCAAACGCTGCCGCCGCCGCACTAAGGGCTACCCGATGCCGCCGGGAAAGTCCCTGCCATTTTTAGGCAAAATGCTTTCACTGGCGAAAGTTCTCCCGCCTATACCGGGAATCATGATGACCAGCATGTTCGCAAAATGGGGCACTACCACTTTGAACCAATTCTCCTTAGAAACCGGCGACGCGCCGGTAAAAAATTGGTTGGGCAGCCTTAAAGACTACCCGCGGCGGATTTCGAAAAAGATCGCCGCGGACAGTTTCCTGGCCCGGGAAAAAGAGAGATATCACTGCTATTCCTGTCCTTTGGGCTGCGGCAGTATTTGTAACATGCCGCCGGAAGCTAAGGCATCCGAAACCCATAAACCCGAATACGAAACGGTGATGGCTTTCGGCGGCCTCTTGCTAAATAACGATTTAGACTCTATTTTTCACATCAACGACCTGTTAAACCGGGCCGGTATGGATACGATTTCCGCCGGAGGCACCGTGGCTTTCGCTATGGAGTGTTTCGAAAAAGGAATAATTACAAAAGCAGATACCGGCGGCATCGACCTCTCCTGGGCGCACCCACCCTCTGAGCCACTTCGCGGGGGTGCGGGGCACCCACCCTCTATGCCGCTCCGCGGCAAAAATAGCGGAGGCCCGGGAATCCAAAACCAGGAATCCGATAAAAAAACACGAAATGGCTCTATAGGCAATACAGAGGCTATTCTTGCGCTGGTGAAAAAAATGATTAATAGGGAAGGAATCGGCGACATCCTGGCCGACGGTTCAGCAGCAGCGGCAAAAAAATTAGGCCGGGACAGCGCTGCTTTTGCCGTTACCGCCGGGGGCCAGGAACTGGCTATGCACGATCCTCGTTTCGATCCGGGTTTCGGTCTTCATGCCGGTGTGGAGGCCACACCGGGGCGGCATACTGTCGGCGCCTGGCAGTATTACGAACTTTCCGCTTTGTGGAAACGGGTCAAAAGCCTGCCCCGCCCGAAACCGCTGATTACCGTCAAAAGCAAATTCAGGGCAGGCCGGGAAAAAGCGGTGATGGCCGCAGCCAACAGTTGTTTCAACCGCTTCTACAACGGGGCGGGGCTGTGTCTTTTCGCGGCCACAACCGGTGTGCACCGGGTGCCTATTTTCGAATGGGTCGATGCAGCCACCGGTTGGAACAGGAGTCCCGAAGAGTATATGGAAGTAGGCAGAAGAATCCAGACTTTAATGCAGTTGTTCAATATCAAACAGGGTATCGAGCCGCTTTCGATTAAGGTCAACCCGCGCGCCATAGGCCAGCCGCCTTTAACTGAAGGGCCTAACAAAGGCCGTACTTTCGATCTTCATCAGATGACAAAAGATTATTGGCGGGAAATCGGCTGGGATCCCCAAAACGGCAAACCTACGCCGGAAACTATCGCGGTTTTAGGACTGGATGCCCTGGTTAAGGGAGAAAAAATAATGGCGACAAAAGAAAAAACCAGCGGCAAGAGCGCGGCCCAAACAATTCCCGCTGCTAAGGGGAAAAAACCGCAAATAGATAAGAAACGCTGTGTTTCCTGTGCAGCTTGCGTCTTCCACTGCCCGGTCAGTTGTTTATATTTGCGCCGGGGAGTGGGCAAGGACGCGCATCTTTACCCGGAATTAGTGGATGCGGAAAAATGTATCTCCTGCAATTTCTGTGCTGTGTGCTGCCCCGTGGATGCAATTTCGATGGTCTAAACCCACTCGCAACGGTGAGCGCTTCTCGCTTCTAAATTATCAAAAGTTTTGATC
>JAGLSW010000425.1 GCA_023135565.1 Candidatus Aminicenantota bacterium
TTCTTATGATTGAAAATCAAAAGCGCTCACACGCTAACCCTGCCGCGAAGCACTCCTAAACTTCAAAAAAAGCGTTCAAATCAACATTGCCGCCGCTGATAATAATCCCTACCCGCCGGTTCTTTACCGGCACCTTTCCACTTAATACCCCGGCTAAAGAAACAGCCCCGGATGGCTCTACCACCAACTTCATACGCTCCCAAATAAACCTCATGGCCTGCTTAATTTCCTCTTCCGAGACGGTAACGATCTGCTCCACGTTCTTTTTGATGATAGAAAAAGTACGTTCACACAAATTCGTCAACAAACCGTCAGCTATGGAATTAGTAGTTTCATTGACGCAAATTTTCCCGGACTGGAATGAACGATAGGCATCGTCTACCGCTTCCGGTTCGACAGCATACACTTTTATGCCGGGGAAAAATCCTTTGGCCGCAATAGAAGTGCCGCTCAAAAGACCGCCGCCGCCGACAGGAACAAAAATCATATCTAAGCTTCCACACTCTTGCAGTAATTCTAAAGCGGCAGTGCCGGCTCCGGCAATAACATTGTCGTTATCATAAGGATGCACCATAGTATAACCGAACTTTTCTATCAATTCCCCGGCTGTTTCCTGACGTGAAGTTATGGTGTTTTCACAAAATACCACCTGCGCGCCATAAGTATCCCGGGTGGCATTCACTTTGACCGCGGGAGAACTCTTCGGCATGACGATAACTGCTTTTATACCGGCTAATTTCGCTGCCAGGGCCAGGGCCTGGGCATGGTTGCCGCTGGAATGGGCGATAACGCCCCGGGCTTTTTGTTCTTCGCTCAAACAGTTGACGGCATTGTAAGCGCCGCGAAATTTGAAAGCTCCGATACGCTGGAAATTTTCACATTTAAAAAAAAACTCTGCCTCGAGACGGTTATTTAATGTGCGGTTGGTGACTACCGCAGTCCTGTTGACAGTGTTCTTAATCCTTTCATAAGCTGATTCGATATCCGCAAAAGTTACCATTTTTATTTCTCTCCCGCCCCTCTCCCACACATCGGAGCACCCCACGGCGCGGGGAACCTATAAGGAGCCGCCAATCGAAACAAGATAACCGGATAGTCTCCACTATTGCATATCCGGTTATTACAGCCGATCACTTTTGGACCCGGGGACACTGCGTGGGGCTGTTTAAGCGTATCTTTTGTTTTTCTTCGTGCCCTTCGCGGTAAAAATAGCCCTAAAGAGTTCGCCAATGCCCGGAGGCTGAATGCCGAATGCTAAAGGCTGTTTTTATTCGACTAAAGAGCGAAATTGTGAATTATCGAACATCTCGCCGAAATCAGGCTCATTGTAAGCGATTATTTTATAGAAACTATCCTTTTTGATACACTTCCTCAAAAATTTTATAGATGTCTCTTTGTCTTTTTGTTTCATGTAAACGATAGAAAAGAGATAGTTTAGATAGGGGTCTTTGTATTTGCGGTTTTCTAACTCCTGGAAAAGCTCGCCGGCCTTTTCATAATCACCGGCGTTTAAATAAAAAACCCCATTGTTCAAATAATCTTCGTCATTCTCCAGCGTAATTTCAACCGGGTTCAGCCGGGAATAACAGATAGTCCGGTATACTTTTGCTTTGGTCTGGATTTCAGCCACGCTGAAAAAATCCGTATCTTTGTGTTTTTCAATTATGGTGTCAAATATCTTAAGGGCCTGTGGGTAAGTCCTTTTAGAAAACACCTGCACTCCTTTTGTGAGTTCAGCAGTTATCTCTTTCAATGCTTTTGCTTCTTTTTTTTCCATTTACTAATATCCTCCTAAGAGTTTTCTACACCATACTTGAAATGTTTGCACCTTCTTACTGTGAGTCGGCATACTTACACTACTTACGTAAAATGTCTGTAAAAAAGATTTCCGTGCTTGCTATTCGCCGCCGGTGGACGTTTCGGTTTCATATGATGTGGTCATCACACCAAGGGTTTCGATTCCGGCGCCTCTGACAATATCGATCACTTTCAAGACAAATTCGTAAGCGAGGGAAGAGTCTGCTCTTATGAAGATGGTTTTATCCTGTTTGATCTGGTAAAGGTCTTTTAACCGGTTCCCTAACAGGTCTATGTCGTAGGGATCCTGGTTAATCAGTATCTTCTGGTCTTTTTCTAAGGTGAGAACTATTTTACCTGAAGTATCGGCTGAAGCGGAGCCTGCTTGTTGTGACTCCGGCAAGTTAATATCGATACCTCTTTGGGCAACAGGTGTTATAACCATAAAAATAATCAATAAGACAAGTAATATGTCACATAACGGGACAACATTCGGTTCGGATTTTGTTTCACTACTTCCGCCTACATCAACACTCATGGGACCTCCTGTGATATGTATTTATATATGATTTGCGATGAATTGTCAAGTCTATACGGGAAAAAAATCGCTTTTTTTTCTAACTTTTCCCGAAAATTGCCGGGACAGGATGATGATTGCGCTTTTCGCAAAACAAAAATTTTGTTCAAGCCCGCCGGACAGGCAAGAACACATCTATACTTGCCTTCGGCGACCCTGCCGGGGGCCAAACTTTTGAAAAAGTTT
>JAGLSW010000426.1 GCA_023135565.1 Candidatus Aminicenantota bacterium
CCCCGGCAGGGCCGCCGGAGGTAAGTTAAAAAGTTTTATAGGCTGGGTGCGGCGCACCCCCGCCGGAGGCAAATCCTTTGGATAATAATTCAGAACTTAGGTTTTAAACCGGCCTGTTTGCACAACTCGTTTGCCGTAATCCTAAGACCCTTCCCTGGGGAATTTCTTTTTTGAGTTCGATATAAGCCAACATCATCTCTCTTAAAGCATCTTCCAGCATTTCCCTGCACTCTTCCAGGTTCTTTCCTTCCGTGACCACTTCCGGCCACTCGACGATTTGCCCCATGTAACCGGAACGTATTTTCTTGTATTTAGCTGCAAAATTGCTTAACATCGTTTTCCTCGATAATAATATAGACTAAAAAAAACCTCCTGTCAACTCCCTATAAAATATAAAAAAAGTATAAAAAAAGGGGACAGGCAGCTTGAAACTCTGAACTTGAAATTTTCTCTTGACTTTCCCTGCTGTTCCCTCTAAAATATCAGATATGAGAAAAACCATTACCCGTAGTGTCAAAAGTTTCATGAAAAAAGTAGCCTTTAGATATCAGATAAAGCAAGAGTTATCATGCCTTTTGCCATATATCCCTGCCTTTCATAAGGGGGAGGGAAAAAGAATGGCAGATAAAAAAGAAATAGCACCGGTTTCGAGGCTTTTGGGCAGTAAACTCTTGACAATACGGGCAAGAAATTAAGGAGAAAAAAATGATAAATAAACGTTTATTCATACTTTGTTTTTCGCTGCTATTTTTTGTAAGCGGATTAATAAGCGAAACCGGGGAAGCCCGGCGGCGCTGGGAAATGCAGAACCAGATCAGACGGGACAAGTTCGACCTGATTCTTCCCGAAGTGATGCGAGAAAACAAAATCGACATGTGGATCACTGTCATGAAAGAAGGTAACTACGGCCCCCTGTTCGAGGATTTTGGCCGCGGCTATATCGGCGATACAGGCTATTATATTTTTACCGACCGCGGCGGCGAACGCATCGAGCGGGCGGTGCTGGGTATAGACGGCCTTCTTATCGAACAGTGCGGCGCTTATGATATTTTCGGCTCATCTGCCGGTTTGAAAAAGTTCGTGCAAGAACGAAATCCTAAGCGCATCGGCATCAAC
>JAGLSW010000427.1 GCA_023135565.1 Candidatus Aminicenantota bacterium
GGTTACTTTATCTGAGCGCTATAGTTTTCGGTTAAAGTGGTCGGGAACGTGGTTCGCAGGCCCCTCATAGGGTGTGGACGCCGTCCGCTTTAGGATGTCGCAGGAGGTTATGGAATGTCCGCAGGAATCGAGATTACGGTTAATAATAAGTTGATAGCTGGGAAGCGGGACTTGAATGTGTATCATCATGCAGGTCGGAGCGCTAATATGATCAGTTTTAACAGTTCGATTGCGCTTTCGCTTGGGACTGTTGAGGAAGGGGATTATTTGTTTATCTCTGTAGTCAGGGGACCCGGTAATTTAGAGCAGGAATGTGTGGTTGATTTGCCTGATTGGGTGGATTTCAGTTTTTCTTCGGTAGGTGATGGAGTTATCAGGCATGCCGGTAAGCGAACCCTGTTGACCATCCCCCCCGGCCCACCGATTTGGCAGGTAAAAGTGACTCGCTCATCCGGTACTCCTATTGTCCCCGAAGATGATTATGTCGCCATCGGTGACAGCGATCAAACGGCAGGCGGGTAAAAGATGAAAATGTCGAGTAATGTGTTAAGTGCACAGTGCACAGGTTTTGGAAGTTTCGCCACAAAAAGCTTCCAACTACTTATAAGATTTTAAGGAGGATATAATGAGGAAACATTTATCGTTTGTCACTATTTTTTGTTTAATCTCTTCAGTGTTATTTTTAACGTACTGTTCACACGGGATTAAGATTTTTGTTGATAGACCAGAAGTTTTTACAAAAGAAAGATTGATAAAACAGCGCCTTCAAGAACGGCAGTGGCTTGAAGGAAAACTAAAAGAGAAATTTGTTCAAGGTTATCAAGGCATTCAGGATGTAAGAGAATTTAAAGGTTTGTTAGCTGATTTTCAGGGAGTCTACGATCCCGCGAGCAAACTGACAGCCGAAAGGATTGAAGCGGATAGAATGCAGATAATAAGAGATAAAAATCTTGCCGAGCTTCAACACCAAGTTGACATGAGGAGGCTGCAGAAACAACTCGAAAACCCACCTGAAGATACTGGTGAACAAGATGAAACTACGCCTGCCGCCACAACTCAGCAGGATTTTTATAAAGGTGTGAATCCGTCCCATAAAAACGATAATTATCCGGCGCTCTTAGACCCCTCGGACATAGAAACCACCCAGGCAAAGTTAACGAACCTGGAGAGTTTGAGAGATGAGAAAGCTTACCGGGATGCTGTCCAGGCCATGATACGGGAAACAGACCTCGATGATTCCCATGATCTTTATGGAAATACGCTTTATACGCTTAAATTTGATGTCAGTGTATTTCCGAAAAGCGATTACGCCTCTTATTACAACCTGGGCAAAGTAAATATCAAGTTAGCCCCGGTTCCTCTTTCCGGTGAAGAGTATTTTTCTCTTTATAATGAGTGGAGAAAATCTCTCGATAAGGAAATCCGGCTGGAAGCCCTGTATTTCCAGCGCAGGGTTGATTTAAACATGCTTACAGAGCATGAAAAAATTGAATTATACGTTCAAGCATCGAATTTACTTTACGAAAAAGACAAAGAATTTACGGATATAGAGGATGAAATTAAAAAAGAAAAGCAGAAAGAAAATATATCAAGAAAGATCGCCATACTCAGAAAGTTCCTTGAAGCTACTGATTACAAGGTTTTTTTTGAAGAAAAAAAAAACAAGAGAGTTATCTATCAAGTGATTAATATATTAGTAGAAACAAGATATAATGTTCTAAAAGACATAGTGAAGATAGAAAATAAAAAACTCTTGAAAGATGATGTCGGGCTTCTCAAGGTTCAGACAAAATCATGGGATAATTTACCAAAAGAAAAGAAGATAGAAAAAGAATTGGAAATTATGAAAAAACTGAAAGCAATAGAGGAAATGAAGGATATTGATTTAGAAAAACGCTCCGTTGAAGATATAATAAAAAATGAAGCAGGAGGCTTCTTTACAGGCGGTGAGAGTCTTTTAATAAATCGATTCCTGAGATTTTTTATTAACATTAAAAAGTTAGAGAAGAAAAAGTCAACCTACATTTATACTGTGGAGCCGAAAGAGTATGCTCAAAATATTTCACAGGTGCAGGCCGCGGAAAAGCTAAAGAACCTTGTGCTTTCGTTAAAGGCGATTTTACCTTCAAAAGGAGCAAAAGTAGGTTCATACCTTAATCATCTTAAACGTTCCCAAATGAAGATGAACAGTATTCTCAGGAAACCTCTCGTTGTCGGTTATATTGACGGCCGGCAAAAATTCGGCTGGTTTCTTGGCCCCCGTTTTCAATTAAACCGGGAAAAAAATGTGAACTTTGAACATACCCCGGTGCAGTATTCACTGCAGGCTTCCATCGTGACCCCCGGCTGGCATAAAGAAATAGAGTTGACCGGGACCTACAAATGGGATAACTATGGGAACACTCCGCTCTGGAAAAAAAAGGGACTTTGCAAAAAAAAGGATACGATAAGAGCGCTATTACCCGGGGATATGTCATCATTAACGAAAGCTTTGATGAACCTTTATGGTGGCAAACACCGCCAACCCCCTTATATTATCCCGGGTAGAGGATCATCTACAATTTTGTTGGAGGCCGAAAGGACGGAGTACGTTCTTATAAAAGGCAAAAGGTTATGGAGAAACCCCGAGGTCTTTATCGGTTCACAAAAAGCTAATAATATAGAGATTCTCCCAGATATGCAGGGATTACTTGCCACTTTTGATAAAGTCCAAATGCCGGTAAAACCGTGGGGGGTTGGGCCGAAAGTTGACCCTAAAGTAGACCTGACGGTTATTACCAGTAACGGCAGCGCCACTCTCAGCAAGGTTGTAGCTATTCGTGAAGCGCCAAAAAAAAAGCCAGTAAGCAAACCTAAAACCAAGGCAAAAATTACAAATATCCAGGCATATAAGAGTGGTAATTTTACATTAAGTATTCCCGCTAAAAGTATACCGGAAAAAGCGGCAGCGATTCAACTATTAGTCAAACCGAAAGGCTCAAAAGATTGGAAGGTGTTAAAGACCGGGGGGCATACGTTTGGTCCCAAAAAAGAAAAGATTACATTTAAAGAAATTGATTATAAAGAAGGCAATGCTGAGTTGTCGGCGGAGCTGCAATACAAAGATAAAAAATCGAGTTCTTTTATTTCCATTCCCGTCGTTGGCGGCGTAGATGATTCATTTATCTATTTTACTAGTGAAGAATTATTTAAAGCAACGTTAACACCTCTTGAAATCACTTGTACTAAGACAGGCCCTACTGGAAAAAAAGTAGATTGGATAAAAAATAATATTCTAATTTCATTTTTTAATCCCACGTTATTTTTAAAAGCCACACCCGGTCTTCAAGAAGCGATAGATGGTGGATTTGAATTGCTTTTATCACTTGACAAAGACGATAAAGATGGAAATGCCAGTGGTATCTTGAAAATTGAAAAGGAGAAAGGTCACTTTAAGTACACGAAAAAAGGTAAAACAGGAACGATAAAAATAATATCGAGCAAATTGGAAAGTACTGAGATCGATGGAATTGACTGGATTGTAAACAAATTTGATGACACAATTACAAAAAAGTATTTTTATTTACAGATCGAACTCCCAAATAGAAAGCAACTTGATTTAAAAAAAAGAAAATTGACAATTGAATTTAAAAAATAGATGCTAAGTGACGGCACTCTGAAAATTGGTTTCAGCGAATAGGAAAAAAAGTGGTAATTCTGGAGAAGGGCCGGTAATGATCGGTTACCGGCCTTTAGCTACGAGGGCGCCCCGCGGAAACCCGGCACGTCGGCAGCCTGATAGAGTGCCTCGAAGATAGGCGGCACTACCTCTGAGGAGGGCTTAAAATTAGCCTGTCCCTTTTTTTACTTGAAAAAAATTTATTTTCACCTCGTAAAACTATACGCCTATTGACAAACTGATACCAAAGACCTAATCATTGCACATTGCCGTTGCATGGTGTATAATAGCCCTATGAAACAATTTGATTGGAACGAGAATAAAAACCAATGGCTTAAGAAAATGCGTGGTATCTCTTTTGAACGAATTGTGGAAGCCCTGGATCAGGGAAATTTACTCAGATATCGACCATCCAAATCAAGAAAAATTTCCTCATCAAAAAATTTTATATGTATGGGTGTATGAATACGTTTACGCTGTACCCTATGTACAAACAGACGAGGTCATTTTTCTTAAAACAATTTACCCCAGCCGGAAGGCAACAACAAAATACAAAGGAGGTTAAATTGGACAAAAAAGAATTGGTAAAAAAAATGAAACAAGGAGAAATCGGTTTTATAGATGAACCTGAAGAAGAAAAAGAAGTCTGGCAGGCTTATGAAAAGCTCGCAGGTACGAATATCGAAAAAAGAAAGAAAGAACTTCAGGATATAGCAAAGGCAACTATAGAAAATAACAAGCGCATTTCAATCCGTGTAAATGAACGGGACCTCTTCGAATTAAAGGCTAAAGCCCTTGAAAACGGCGTCCCTTACCAAAATCTTATCGGCGCACTTATTCACCATTATGTAACCGATAAGATATCCTTAACTATTTGAGAATACATTCCCCGGATCATAAAAGTAAAAAAAAAAGAAAAAGGGAGCGGTGCTTTGAAAGTTGGATTTATCCAACAGGGTTGAAAAGCGCTCTTAGCACCCTGCCGCGAAGCGGCTTATAGGTTCCCCGTGCCACGGAGCCTCCGGCGGCCCCTGCCGGGG
>JAGLSW010000428.1 GCA_023135565.1 Candidatus Aminicenantota bacterium
CCAAAAACCTTTTTGAAAAAAGGTTTCTGGACTTCCAAAAACTTCTGTTAAGCCTCACGATTGGGATATTCTCGATAGCTCTAAGAGGGCTGCCGGCACATTCCCCTCTTGAGACTTGCCGGGAGGTGGTTCCGAGGTACAAGGAACCGGGGTGTGTTAGCCCCTTAAATCCAGCCGCCGCTCACTGGCTGCCCGCGCCGCGGGCTTATAACTTTATGCCTGAAATCTTTTCTAACTGCGCCAGGGCAATATTGTAATTGTAAACAGCCTGGGAAAAATTCACCCTGGCCATGGTTAACGCATTATACGAAGAATTTAATTCCAAAATCGAAACCAAACCTTCTTTATAGGTGAGTTCGGCTATACGCACTCCTTCTTTTGCGGTTTCCATATTTTTTAGACCTGCTTGTATGTTTTCATACTCTTCTTTTATGGTCATATAAAAATTCTGCACCTGCAGTTTGGTGCCGTCGTTCAACTCTCTAAAACCCAGGTCCAGGATTTTTCTCATCACCTTGATCTCGCCTACCTGGGCGCTCCTCTTAAAACCGGTAAAGATAGGGAAATTTATACCCAGGTTGATGGTGTAATAATCATCCCAGTTATTGCCGCGGAAATTAAGAAGATCAGACCGGTAGCTGAAACGCCCAATCAACGAAATATCGGGCAAGAATTGACCGTAAGCGATTTTCAACAAATTAGCCGCTTTTTTGAGTTCCATCTTCATTTGTAGGATTTCAGAGCGGTTCAGCAGGGCGCCCTGCACCAATTTTGCCAGGTCTAAGCGGTGTTTATCGTACTTCAATTCCCCGGTTAGATCGACCTCTACATTCTCGTCGATGCCGGTCATAAACTTCAGGTTCAAGTGCGATAAAGCCAGCAGCTTTTTGACGCTTAATATATTGGGTTTAATCCCCGCCGCCGCCAGCTCCGCCCGCAGCAGGTCGTATTTCGAAACCATGCCTAAATCGTAATTTTCCTTGATATTTTTATAGTTGGTTTCAGCCAGGCTTAGGGCCTCTTCGTGGGCCTTCAGCAGTTCTTTCATCACCAGGATATTAAAGAACACTTTTTTAATATTCAGGATCACTTCAGCCCTGGCGTTTTTGTGTTTTTCCCTGGCTATTTTCAAGTCCAGCCCGGCGTTTTTATAGGAATAAATTATTTTGCCCCCGGTAAAAACCGGCTGCACTACCTGGAAATTGAACTCGTAATTTTTGGTAAAATCTAAGGTCGCTGTGGTAGGTTCGCCGCCCGGGAAAAAAGGTGGAATTTCGATCTCCATCAATTTTTCGTCCAGGATGCGGGTGCCTCCCAGGGTAACCTGTGGCAGGAAACCCATATTTTGTCTTAGTCTATGTTTATACTGTTTGACCTCTTCTTTGCTGATCAGGTAGTTTCGGTTATTAGTCACCGCCAGTTCGACAGCCTCTTCGATAGTCAGGTCCATCTGCTGTTGGGCAAAGAGCGAATAGCTGAGTATCAGTATAAACAACACCGTTAGAAGTTTTCTCATGAACACCTCCGGATTATTTTAAAGAAGTATATTAGAATAGATACGTTAAAAAAAGTCAATAGTTTTCAAAATTTTTTCCGCGATTTTTTTCACCGTGAACAAGATTCTGCCAGGAATGATTTTTTTTTGGGCAGAGGTTGACAAATGTGGTCACGGTAACTATAATTAATTTATGAAAAAGGGCGAAGTAATAACCACGACCGGGCATAAAAAAATTGTCGGCGAAATCAGGCAGCCCGCAGCAGCAAAACTTGAAGAGTATGAAACCAAACAATCGATCGAAGGTTATTTAGATAGGATGAAAGATGCCGGTAAATTAAATAAAGCCGCCCGGTTTCACAGTCTAATAGATAGTTTCAGTACAGCGAAAACATTACCGGGTAATTATAAATGGCGAAAAATTTACGCAGCGTCAAGAGAAGACAGGTTTTAAACCGGACATGATAATTTATATAGATTCCAGTTTTTTATTGAGTATTATCCTTGAAGAAGATAATCGTGATATATCAAAAGAGATATGGAAAAAATTTGACTATAGAGTGAGTTCGATATTGTTGAAGTCTCAACTTGCCCACGCCGTGGGCTTTATACCCTGCCAACGTGGTTGGCCTCAGCAGCCTACCATCGTTATTTTTTTTTGATTATAGGTAATCTCTTCCATAAAGAGTTTCTTTTCCCAATCGCCTTTGCCGGGATCGAAAAGTATCAGGTAGCCCTCGTTTAACCCTAACCGGTCTAAGTAACGGTCTAATTGTTTTTTTGCTTTCTCGATCGACTTTTTTCCGCGGTTTATCTTTAATTCCATGGCCGTCCGCTGCTTATGGAATTTCACCAGCAGGTCGATACGCCCATTGCCCACCGCCATTTCGCGGACGATTTCGCCGCCGGCATTCACCAGCCGCTGCAAAAACGCCATCAACAGCAGGTGATGCGCCGATTCTTTAAAAGCGAAACGTTCTAACCAGGATTCGGCGTTTTCGCTGTAAAATTCCTGGAAAGCGGTTAACACTTTTCTCATTTCCAATTCATTATTTTCGTTAATGAACCAGGGCTGCTGGATTTCTTCGGGGATAAATTCCTGGATGGTGGAGGCCATGACGCGAGGAACGATTTCCGCATAGATAGGGTTGGCAAATTTCAGCGGGGAAGATTGCCCGATTATACCCAGGTCCCTGGCATAAGCTATGTCGTCATCCAGTATATCGAAAGCTATATTATCGCCGTTAACAACAGCCTGCACGATGCGTTTGACCCTTTCTTCCCGCAGCTTATCCACCAGGCTGTCTAAGTGGGTATCGCGGCGCAGGATCAACTCTCTTTTGGCCCGGGACAGCAGCTCCAGGGTAATAGGCAAGGCATAATCTTCCCGCAGTATTTTGGACACCATCTGCCGGGCCAGGGCATTGACCAGCCAGGGCTGCCCTCCGGTAAGCCGGAAAACTTCCGCTTTAACCTCATCCGGGAAAACCTGCCCGGCCTCCTGCGTATGTTGTTCCAGGAGGGTAAACACCTCTTCTTTTGAAAAGTTCTTCAAAAACAACGAATCCGATTTTATATTAAAAGGAGAACCCGAACCCCATGATTTTATTTCCGAGCGGATTTTCGCTTTATAGTCGCGCACGTCCCGCAGTCCCACCAGGATGATGGAATTGGGGAAATGTCCCGGTCTGCTTTGATAGCCGTCTCTTATTTGACGCAGCACGGAGACGAAAATTTCATCCAGCAGGGCGTCCACTTCATCGAGGAGAAGAACGATGGGTTTTTCCTGGCTTTCCGCCCATTTTGTCAGGTAGCCTTTTACATCCAGGTAAACTTTACCCCCGGGATTTTCCGGGTGATAGGTTTCCGGTAATTGTTGTTTCGCGGCGTTGTATACGCTGTCGATGATGACTTGATTGGCTTTTTCCAGGGACATACTGCCCACCCCGGCCCGTTCGCAGGAAGCAGTCGCGGCGATATATTTCCCTTCGGCATTGAGTTTACGGGCCAGGGCGTGGAGATAGGTGGTTTTGCCGGTTTGCCGGGGGGCGTGCAGGGTAAAATAGAGTTCTTTCGCGATTAATTCTTCAACATTCTTCAAACGGATAACCGGGTCTACCATATAATGTTTTTCCGGGAAGCACAACCCCGCTGTATTAAAGAATTTCCGCATTTGTGTCTCCTTTATTCTTACTTGTTTTCATTTCACATTTCATGGGATTAACTTTTCGAGATATCGCTACCTACTTCATAACTTTTGGTTTTCGCTCATGACTCTCTTCTCTCGACAAAGGGACAAAATTATCGACCACTATAGGTTTTTTCATTAGACCATGTAACAGGTCTCTCTTATCTTTTTTTTCGACTTTAGCCTGCACAGGATCTTTGACAGGCAGCACAATAATCTCGACCTTTCTTTTTTTCAGTTCTCCGGGTAAGTCGATAATGCCGCTCAACTGCTCAGAATTTATAATTTTTCTTGCAAATTGCATGTTAATACTCCGCCTCTAATATGCACCATTCCACACCTTTTGTCAACCTTTTGGCTAATTTTCAACATATTTTTGCCACGGACAGCCCCAACCGAAAAAAAGATTTGCGAGCATTCCAAACGCAGCAGTCGGTGACTTTTTTCAGGAGAGAAACGTAACGCTGAGGTCAGTAATTTTTTTAAAATCTTTGTCAAATGTGATTATTTCAGCCCCAAATTTCTTTGCCACAAAATATTGATTGGCGTCATCAAAATCTAATGGAGAATCTTCCATAATATCCAAAATTTCCAGGTCTTCCTCAACAGAGGTAAAATAAATGGATAAATTTTTGAAGCTCGATATGGCGAAAAGAAACTCTCTCAATATATCTGTTCTATCCTTCAAGCTGAGTATGTATTCAATCGAATGTAAAGCAAAACCAGACAGTACCGCTCTTATTTCTCCTTGTTCAATCTTTCTGAAAATCTCCCCAGCTTTGTCGCTTTTCTCCTGGTCAAGAAATAATTCCAGGAATACATTCGTATCGATTAAATACATTCTATTTTCTGTCCAACTTCTCTAAGATCACTTGCTTCTTATACTCTTTAGCGCTTAAACCGGCGGGGTTTTCCAGCGTACCTGCTAACTTTAACAACCGCCGGGTGGGTGAGTTACCCTGCTTTTTTTTACCCGATATATTTTTAATCGACTGTAATATCTGGAAAATAGATGGGAAATATTCTTCCGGGATATTATTGATCTCATCTAAAATTCTTGTCTTGTAATTCTGTATTGCATCCATTTTAATACCTGCTTATAATATAGTTTCTTTTTATATATTTGTCAATAAAAAAGAGGAGATATTTTTCGATTTTTTTCCGGCTTCCTTACTTGTGCTCGCCTACCTCCCCCGGTTTCAAAACCTAATAGATAGTTTCAGTACAGCAAAAACATTACCTGCCAATCATAAATAGCGGAAAATTTACGCAGGTTCAAGAGAAGACAGGTTTTGACCGGGCATGGTGATATATGTGGGCCTCAGCAGCCTACCATCGTTAT
>JAGLSW010000429.1 GCA_023135565.1 Candidatus Aminicenantota bacterium
GAAACCTTTTTTCAAAAAGGTTTTTGGTCGCCGAAGGCAAGTCGTTGTTTTTATTATTAAATTTTATATTATTCATTGCTCTACTTATTTCCTCAAAATGGCGCGAACAAAAAATTGATGCTCGATGTTGTCTTTCTCATAAGAATAAGTATAATCTACGGAGAAAGCCAGCGAACGACTCAATATAAAGAAAACATTCGTGGACAAAGTCTGCCGGTCAGGCAGGTGGAAAACCTGGGGCGTTCCATCCGCCCCGGTGTAAACGCCATTGAAAAAGTTGGCAAAACTCAGGCTCCAGGAGAATTTCCCGAAGTTCCTGGCCGCGGAGATGTAATAAGAGTTCGATTCGGAAGTATCGCCTTCGTTCACACTGTAGTTCCCGTAGACAGAGACCCCGGTTTTAAGGAGGTTGATCAAAGAGAGGCCGAAACGGTAAGTATTATTCTTTATGCCCCGGTCTTTGAGTTCGCTTTCTCTCCGGGCCGCATAGATGCGTATGCCCTTGACCGGTTTGATGCTCAGGCGCAGGCCGTAAGTTTCGTTGTAGTAGAACCTTTCGATCTCGCTGTTCTGCACAGTGGGATCCTGCGACTGCTCCATAAGAAAACGGTGGTAATCCAATCCCCGGCCCGAACTGTAATTGGCCGTAATATCGACATATTTGGTCACGTTCACCCTGCCGTTTAAGAACAGGTGCGACAACCGGTCTTCGGCTTTGGTTTTGTCGTCCATTTCGTATTCTAAGTTGCCGAAAAGGACAAAAAGACGCTTCACCGGCAGCAGCAAACCGGTATAAAGAAACTGCCGTTCGGTCTGGCTGTCGAAACCGATGCGGTTGAGACTCAAAGAGAACTGTTTAGCTCCGGCCCCGAGATAACGAACAAAAACACCGAACTTATTGTGCGCCGTATCCAACCGGGAACGGTAAATATCCGGTTCAAGCCCCGCATACCCGCCGGCAGAAAGAAATCTGCCGAATTTATAACCTACCAGACCGCCGGTTAATTGGCCGATCCCGGCGCTATCGTAGAGGTTCATTTGCCCCAAGGAGAAAAAGAGTTTGCTGCTGCGCCGGTTGTAGGAGAGCCGGGCATCGTAAACGATCAACTGGCTTTTGCCGCCGTAACTGAGGTTGAAGCGGCTGCGCAGATCGACAAAAGCAGTCCAACCGGCTCCCGGTTTGTTCCACAGCGTCAATTTCAAACGGCTGCTTAAACGGTGATAAAGATCGCTGTCTTCGTATTTGAGTCCCATCCAGTCCTGGTAGAGAGCGCCGCGGAAATAGAAATCTTTCCCCGCTTCGCCTCTAACCGCGGAACAAAGCAGCAGCAGGCATACAAACAGCAGCCATACTAACTGCCATGAAATTAGTTTTTTCTTGCCTTCGGCGACCAGGGGGGCGTTTTTGAAAAATTGCCCCCCTGGACCCCCCAAAAAACTTTTGTTTAATTTTGTTTGCTCCCTGGCGAAATGCGGAATCATAAGCGAATACCTTCGCTGGAGGTAACCTGTAATTTTATTTTTTACCATATATCGACACTCCAATCTATTGTTTGATGGCATTCGCCGCAAACCGGCCGGTTCCCCCTGTGGGCGTCCCGGTGACAGGCGGAACAGCGGCTGTCCTTGAGGAGAAAAGATTTCGAATATTTCCGGGCCGGCGCATTGGCCGGTTTGTGACATCGATCGCAGTCCCTTACCGACCGGTGCGCGCCGCTGAGCAAATAACCGGTGTCGGCATGATCGAAATCTTTTATTTCCCATTGTATCAGGCTTTGATTTTCTCCCCTGTGCTCCTGGTGACAGGCTTCGCAATCTTCCTGTTTGTCCCGGTGATAACCGTGGCCCGCTTTTATGCGCCGGGCCAGTTCTTTGTGGCAGGTGAGGCAGTTTACGTGTTTCGCCTTTTTGCCGCCGGCATGGCAATTGCCACAGCTCTGCTTGCCCGACAGGTGCCGGTGGGCTTTGCTGAGCTTGCCCGGGGCCTCTGTCTGCCCGGAACCCTGCCCGGAGTAAGAGACTAACAAAGAAACAAAAAGGAAGGAGAAAGCAGTTATAAAAACGAAAAATTTCTGCGCGTATTTTATTTTTTTCATCGTGTTATAGTATACCACTTTTTTTAAATATAATGCAAGACTCGATACCAAATCCGAATCATGCGGCTAAAATAAGCAGTCCCCCCCTATATATAATGTATATACCTTGTAATATATAATGCCTCCGCCGGCCCCACGCGCGTGGGGTGGCGTTAAGCCGCTGCGCGGCAGGACCCTGCCGGGGGACGCCCCCATTGAATTTTTCGTTGGGGGCCAGCGGCATACCGCCCCCATTAA
>JAGLSW010000043.1 GCA_023135565.1 Candidatus Aminicenantota bacterium
ACAAAGGGGTCCACTTTAGACAGCCACTTCGCGCAGGTCTGTTCTCTGCCGTGCGGAAAAAATATCTAAAGCCGCGGCCCGGGAAACCGGGGGCATCCGCGTAAACGTAGACAGGAGCGCAGCGACCACTTCTTCGCCGGGTATGGTGAGCAGCCACTGCCGGACAAGCGCAACTTCAGCGGTTTTGCCTGCTGCCAAAATAGCCTGGAAACCGGGAAGAGCGGCGGCTTTTCCTAATCTTGCCGCTGCCGGGATGGCGGCCCGGCGAATCTTTTCGTTTTTGGATTTTAGAGCTTTTAAAACTTCGGGCAGGGCGGTTTTGTCGCCTCTTTGTCCCAACATGGCGATTATTTCAGCCCGGGCCGGAGGCGCGGCTGTGCGGGCTTTTTCTACCCACTTTTGTGTAGCTTCAGGGCCGGGAACCGATCTGGCCATGTTTAAAGCCGCTGTGCGGTACTCTTTGTAGGGACTGTCCAACGCCGCTAACAGGTAGTCTAAAGATTTATCTTTAAGCAAAGAGATCAGGGTCGCAAGTACCGCACCCTGTTGGTGGGGGTTTTCCTGGATAGCAACGGAACGCAGCAGTGCAGTACACATTTTGCGGCTCTTTTCCCGGCTGCCTTTTTCATAAAACCGCCGGGCAGTTAGTAGATAGAGCGACAGCGCTTTGTCCCGGTAATAGCCGCTTTCTTGTTTTAAGGCCCGGTGCAGCAGCGGGGCCGCACAGTCCGCGCCGCTGTTACCGAGAGCGTATAAAGCGGCCCATCTTAATTCGCGCTCCTGCCCGGAAGCATAAACGCGCAGCTTGCGAGTAACCCCGGAGTCAAAACCGGCCTGTTTCCCTAAGGCGTTGATAATACTGAGCAGCCTTTTGTCTTTCGCAGTGTGAAAAGCCGCGGTTAGGACTTTGTTTGCGCCGGGAGAACCGATGGCCGCCAATGCCCGGGCCGCCGGTGCGCAGAGCAGGTCATCCGCTAAAAAAGTACCCAGCGGGCCGACAGCTTCAGCTTTGCCGCAAACTTGCAATTGCTCGATCAAAAAAGCTTTTACTTCGGGATGAGCTTCGCTTTGGAGCGCATCGAGGACAGTCTTGACGAAGATTTTTCGGGCTGCTTCGTTCCGCTCTACAGTGCTGTAACCGGCCAGGGCGCTCAAAACAAAACGTGCTTTAGAATCATCTGTTTCACCGGGAGGAGCCAACATCCGGCAAATTTCCCCCAGGCCGGCAGGGCCTAACTTTATTATTTCAGCACAGAGGCGGTCTTTTTCCAACATGCTCTGCGCGGGAACCCGGGCCAATAGGCCGGTAATTTTCGTTTCTATGTTTTTTTTATTGCCGGCGAAAGCAAAAGAAGAACACAAACAGAATACAATTAACAATACAAATTTGCCTCCGGCGGCAAGGGGGGCGTTTTTGAAAAATTGCCCCCCTTGACCCCCCAAAAAACTTTTATTAAGCAAACGTTTGTGCCCCTGCAGGATGTTTTGGAGTTTGCCCAAACAGTGGGCTAAATAGAAGTTTTTGGAA
>JAGLSW010000430.1 GCA_023135565.1 Candidatus Aminicenantota bacterium
CCAAACTTTTGTAAAAGTTTGATCAAAACTTTTTATAATTTAAAATCAAAAGCGCTCACACGCTGCCCGGCTTCCGGGACAAAATCAAAGAACAAATGATAAAGACGAATCCCGGCGCCATTAACCCGTTTATGCTTCGATTGAAAACTGTGCCGCCAATCCACGCATTTTGTTTGCAAAAAATGTTCCGCACCGGGTGTAAAAGAAAAATCCCGGACTTTCGGTTTCAGGTCATCTATAATGTTTACGATCTTTCCGGCGATGACGAAACCAACCATCCCGGCACAGGTGTCTTTTTCAGCATATTTTAGCTCGACAAACCGCTTTACTCCTTCATTTACGTATTTTATATCCGCGTGTTTCAATCTTTTGCACTCGATAATAAATTCAAAACCGGATATCGACAAAGAAATGTCCGCCCTACTTTTTTCTCCCGACGATACGTTTATCCACCTTTCCCAGTTAAGAATTAAAATTTGCTGCTGGATCAAATTTTTGGTGAGCACATTCACCTGTTCAAAATCTTCGATAAAGAAATCCCTGATCTCATTTTCCAGGAGAGACGTTTCGTTGATTCGCCGGTATGTGTCTACAAAAGCTTCCAGGTACAGGTTCTCGATCAAGTCCTCTTTTGATTTGTAACGTAATGTGTCGAGAGCAAAATTTATAAATTGTTCTTTTCTAATCAATCTTTTCTCTTTCCGGTAGATTCTTGAGCAGCAGCCCGATCTCTTCGTTTGCGTCTTTGACTGCCTGTCTTTTGGTCCAGTCTTTGAAATAGTTACTCTTAACCAAATAAAAGCTGTCTTTTTCATAAATTTTTACTTTATCTTCATTCAGCATTTTAGAGAAATAACCCTGCTGCAATTGATGTTTTTTGACTAAATCCAAATAGTGTATTTCCTTCCGCCTGATTCCAGTTTCCAGATTTTTTTTCGCGCCTATTTGAAAGCGCACCACAGCGCCGATATTGGCTGAAATCCAGTATTCGGCTTTCAAACTAAAGTCCCGGGCTAAAACAGGTTTGAAATTCCGGCGGAACCTATCTACATATTCTCGAATATCTTTTTCGTTGACGCGGTCGTTTTTTCGTTCCACCCTGACCTGGTAGAATTCCCTGATAATCTCTTTCTCGAATTCCAATAAACCGTACAGGTCGAAAAGGATTTCGTCGATTTCATTTTCGAGTTCTGTCGTATCGTGATTGTTTTTTTTGCCCTGTTCGATATTCTCGACTAATTCCGCCAGCCTGTGCACACGGGCATCCGCATTAGTTAAAACCGGCAAGGGGAGATTCTCGATGTCAATGTTTCTTAATGTACTGCGTTTTTCGCCTCCTTTTCCCCACTGACTGGATATTTGGTATAAATAATAGCCCAAAAGTTTTGAGTTTATTATTGCTAAATAGGGGGCGTAATCTTCGATATAATCTTTACTTGTTCTTAATTTGATGCATAATATATTATCTTTATGAACTATGTTTTCATGCAGCCGAATCCCCCTAAACCTGACATTGTCCGACTTTAGGGGCCTGACCGGGATAATAATTCTACCGCTGCAGAAAACCGTATCATTCGGCCTTCTTCTAAGTTCCCTATTCCAATTGAAATCTTTCAGCTTGTTCTTCAGCCGGTAGCGATAAAAATCCGCGGGTTCGATCAATTT
This sequence comes from Candidatus Aminicenantota bacterium, assembly GCA_023135565.1. Classification (GTDB taxonomy): domain Bacteria; phylum Acidobacteriota; class Aminicenantia; order UBA2199; family UBA2199; genus JAGLQA01. The sequence goes on from JAGLSW010000430.1 coordinate 1,666, forward strand.
TTTTAATACCGGTTCTCCTAAAGATTTCATCTCCTTTTTCGGTTGAAAACCGGACCTGCATTCGATTACGACTCTATCTTTAATAAAAAACAAACGCTCCCGGATAAGCCGGTAATCATCTAAAGAACCGTTAACCAGTATCCGCCACAGCGCATCATCTTCTATAAAAGCTGACTGCCGCACTTTATTTATATCTTTTGGCGTAAAATGAATGAGCCGAAAGGTTTCGGAAAACCGGTTCAATTGAGGCGACACATATTCGATAATATTGTCCGGGCTGTCGCTTTTATCAAAAACTAAAACAGCACAGGGTTCACTGGCCCCGATTTCGACCTTTTTTCCATTAATTTCCCCGATGACCCTTTTTTTGAAAAGAATTTTATCAAAATCGGACAATTCATAAAAATGAGTTAACCTGTATTTCCTTAATAAATTTTGCCTGAAATCTTTCGCATTGTCATTAAGAAAATTGGAGTTTTTGACAATTAAAGAGAAGAGAGTTTTATCACCGGCCCAATCACCCGCTCTCAACAAAAAAGCTTGCGATCGTTCATAATCGGCGACATTTTTGTATACCGGCATTGTACCAGCTTTTCCCTTAGTGTTTATCGCCTCTCTCTCTCTACGATTCTCCGGGTTTTGGTCATCGAAAACCGATCCCCAGGGCGGATTGGAAACAATACAGTCGAATTTTTTTTCTTTAAATATTTCCTCGTCTACTAACGCATTCCCTTTGATAAGCGTTTTGCCGATTAAACCGGGCAATATGGGGGAAGCGTGTTCGATTTTATGGCGAATAAACGCGGGGTCTTCTGCTTCCAACAAAACAAGATAAAGACTGAACGCCGCAATCCGAAGCGCTCCCGCATCAACATCTATTCCAAACAATTGATTTTCAAGGATTTTTTTCTTCTTTTCATAATCGAGCGGGCGCGGGTAAGAATCGATGATCATTTTGAAGCTCTCTACTAAGTAAGCCCCGGAACCGCAGGCGGGATCAAAGACCGTGACTTTTTTATTTTGTTTCAATTGACCGCGCAGCGTATGCGCGAGCATAAAATCGACAATAAACGAGGGCGTATAATAAATGCCTTTGCCCTTGCGCTCTTCGCTCTTTAAAAAAGCTTCGTAAACATTGCTGATTAATTGGATAGGAATTTTGTCGAACCTGTAAGGGAATAATCTCCCCTGTTTACTGCGATAATCGCTGCTGAAAAAAAGAGCCAATTTTTCTAAATACAGCGGTTCTATATCATCGGCGGCAAGTTTATCTTGCTTGAAAATATCCCCGTTTATCTTTCGCAATTCGTCGAAAGCTTCGATTAAATTGCCGGGGACCCCGCTTTTTAATATGTTTAGCAAATATTTTTTTTCGTATATTTTCCTGTCTTCCAGGTATTTGATGAATAAGCATCTCAAAATCAGTAAGTGAATGATCTTTTCGTTACCTTGCCCGGTTAGATCGGTTTTGAGAGCGATGAGATTAAGCAGTAAATCTTTATCAACCTCATGGATAGTTTTTTTTTTTTTTATGACGAAGTCGAAAAAATAAGTAGAGTCGATATATTCTTTAGATATTTTTTCCAGTTTGTCTTTTTCGAACCCGGTTGAATTAATTCCATAGTCGAAAGTAGTAATAACGGTTCCCCTGCTTAGTGGGTTCTTTTCATCGGGTTTCGATTTGGCATTGATTATGTGGCACCTGTCATCGGCCAGGGCAAAAAAAACGTTTACGTCATTCCGGTTCCAATAGATAGAGTGCGTCTCGAAAAGCGATTCCTCCGTGGGCGTATACACGTATTTTAAATCTATCCGGTTCACGGGAATATTATCCAGGTCCGGGTCGTGTAATTCTATAGAATAGGTAAACGTATCTGCCTCTAAATTATTGGCAACCAGGTCTTCCGAATAACCTAACTCTTCCAGGAAATTAGCGAACCTATTTTTACTCATCACAGCACATCCCGGCATTCATTTTTTTTACAAATTTTGCCTCCAGGTACTATTATAACCTAAAAGATATGACAAATCATGCCTTTGGGGAATTTTTTTCCTATTTATATACCTATTTTTAAGTAGATCGATAGACTTGCTGCGTGCTGAGAAGTGAAGGCTTGCTAAAGGAGATCCTTCCTGGTGAATATGGAGAGAAATTTGTAGCCGGCGGCTTCGATCTTCTCCCTGCCGCCATCCTCCCGGTCGATCACTCCCATAATGACTTCAACCGTGCCGCCCTGGGCTTCCACCTGCTTCGCTCCCCGCAGTATCGAACCACCGGACGTCACTACATCGTCAAATATCGCCACCCGGCCACCGGCTGGAAAATTTCCCTCGATGACTTTCCCGGTGCCGTGGGATTTCTCCTCTTTCCTGATGATAAAAGCAGGAATAGGCTTGTTGTCCATGAAACTGAGCACCGCTATGGCCGATACGATGGGATCCGCGCCGATGGAATATCCACCTACCGCGTCCACTTTGAAATCTTGCAGCATCTCTAAGAAAATTTTGCCGCATAAATAAGCCCCTTCGGGCCATAAAGTGGTTACCCGGGCGTCCACATAAAAATCGCTGGTTTTCCCGGAGGCAAGCTTGAACTCCCGCCCGGAAATAACCGATTTTTCCAGGAGTATCTCTTTTAATTTGTTTCTCAAGCTATTTTCCCCCTGAAATCGGGCGGCAGCACCATCTTGATATATGGCGCAATCTTAATAATCGAGCCCATCAAAAATTGCAGGTCCGATTCGCCGAAATCTTCACCCGCTTCCGTAGCAGTCTCCCCGCGCCTGGAAATCTCGATTACCCCGATTTTTTCACCTTCGGCGGCAATCAGGGTGCCCATCATTTTCCAGAGTGGTTTTACCTTATCATCCGGGGTTCGAATTATTTCGAATATGGATAAATGGCGCTGCTGTTGGAAGTTATTTTCGATAATGCCGATGCCCCTGCGAAAAATAGAGGCTGCGGTGGCTTCGGTGGAACCGACAGGAATCATGCCTGCATCTACTAAGTATTCGGGGTAAGCAAAAGATAGGATGGTTTTTTCGTCATTGGTCAAAAAGATAGCGATTTCTTCATCCTCCAGGTGTAGATGCTCCTTATAAAAAGCCGCTATTAATTTGATGGAATTCAAAAAGGAGGCCTTTTTGTCTTCGTTTTGCACTTCCATACTTAATTTACCGATTAATTCGTTCAATTCCGTCATTTTTGTTTTTACTCCGTTTAAAAAATCATTATACCATGAAAACAATAAAGTTATCAACAATATTTCCAAGTTTTCACGTCAAAATTCACCTTTTTTTATTAATACTATGTGAAAAGCAGCAAAAAAACAGCCCGCGGCAGTACAACAATGAGTAGTCGGAAATATGTTTCCCAGGCCCCTTGAAATTTTTTGCCAATGGATATATAATGGTGCCTTATAAAAATAAGGTAAACAGAAATGACAGAAACAAAATTTAGAAGTTTTATTAAAGCGATCAGTTGGAGAGTTATCGCCACCTGTATAACTTTCTCTATTGCGCTGGCGCTCACGGGAGAAACGGTTATCGCCCTGGAAATCGGGTTCTTTGATTTGATACTGAAGCTCATAGCCTATTTTTTGCATGAGCGGGTGTGGGGTAAGATAAACGTGGGCAGAAAAGCTCATCCTTTAGAAGACATCAAACTCAAGAGAGCGCTGGAAGTGGAAGATAAAGAATTAATAAAAGAAAAACTAAGAGACTTAGGTTATCTCGATGAATAAAAAAAAAAAAGAAATTTACTTATCCGTGGTTATCCCGGTTTATAACGAGGAAGAGAGCGTCGAAATCCTTTGCCGGGAGGTTGTCGCCGCTGTTGAAGGGAAATATAAAGATTTCGAAATTATTTTTTCCAATGACGGCAGCAGCGATAATTCGCTGGAAAAATTGAGAGGCCTGCATGAACAGGATAAACGGGTGAAAGTAATCAATTTCCGCAAAAATTTCGGCCAGAGCGCGGCCATGTCCGCCGGTTTCGAATATTGTAAAGGAGATGTCGTGGTCACTTTAGACGGTGATTTGCAGAATGATCCCGCCGACATTCCCACCATAGTGGATAATATACTGGCAGGTTACGATATCGTAAACGGCTGGCGCAAAGACAGGAAAGATAAGTTCCTGACTCGCAAGATTCCCTCTTTTCTCGGCAATAAACTGATCTCCTTTATCACCAAAGTCAAGCTGCACGATTACGGCTGCACACTGCGCGGTTTTACTAAGGAAGTGGCGAAGAGCCTCCAACTCTATGGAGAGATGCACCGCTACATCCCGGCGCTGGCATCGCGCATCGGCATTAAGTCCATCGAAATCCCCGTCAATCACAGGGAACGTCGCTTCGGTAAATCCCAGTATGGCTTAGGCAGGACTTTCCGGGTTATTTTAGATTTGATCTCCATCAAATACCTTTTATCTTTCTCGCACCGCCCCCTGCAAATTTTCGGCGGTTTGGGTTTATTTATGATGGGAAGCGGTTTTTTAAGCGGGCTTTACATCACTTACACCAAATATTTTTTAGACCACTCGGCCAACCGGCCGCTTTTGTTTTTAACGGTGCTGTTGATTTTCTTAGGGTTCCAGGTGATTACTTTAGGGTTGGTGGCAGAGATGCTTTCCCGCATCTACCACGAAGGTCTAAACAAACACGTTTATTCTATAAGAGAGTTAATAGGAATAGAAGATGAAAATATTGATGATTGCTCCTGAGCCTTTTTTTGAACCCCGGGGCACGCCTTTTTCCGAATATTTCAGGATCAAAGCTTTAGCGGACTTAGGGCATGAAATCGACCTGATTACCTACCCCATCGGCGAAGATAAGGAAATAAAAGGTCTGCGGATTTTCAGGTGTTTCAAACCTCCTTTCGTAAAATCGGTTAAAACCGGCCCCTCTTTAGCTAAAATTTTCCTTGATTTTTTTCTTTTTTTTAAGGCTTTAGGGCGGTTATTAAGGGGCAAGTATGATTTTATCCATACCCACGAAGAAGCCAACATCATGGGCGCTTTTTTCAGTAAAATAAAGGGCATCCCCCATCTTTACGACATGCACTCTTCTTTAGTGCAGCAGATGAATAATTTCCAGTTTACCAAATCGAAGATCATTGTTTCTTTTTTCCGTTTGATCGAAAGAATCTCCCTGGAAAATTCACGTTCTACTATTGTTATATGTAAAGCCCTGTACGACTATGCGGCCCAGATCACGGCCAGCGAAAAATTAACAATCATCGAGAATTTTATCGACGAAACTCCCGAAGCACTCGACGCAGCCAAATTAAGCCGAATAAAAGAAGAGATCGGCAGTGAAAAGAAAAAGATCATCATGTACACCGGCACTCTCGAAACTTATCAGGGTATTCCCCTGTTGATCGAGACCATGAAACATTTAGACGTGGATTTCCGGTTGGTCTTGATCGGCGGCAAGAAGGAGCAGGTGGAGGAAGTCGAAAAGCGGGTAAAAGAAGAGAATTTAGATGGCCGGGTGTTGGTTTTGGGGCGCAGGGAGCCCGGTGATATTCCTTATTATTTAGGAGCGGCCAAAGTGCTGGTATCGCCGCGGGTTTTGGGTACTAATATTCCCTTAAAGATATATTCTTATTTAAAGAGCGGTATCCCGGTGGTAGCGACTAATCTTTATACTCACACCCAGTCGGTAAACGAAGAGATTGCTGTTTTGGTAGACCCGGAAGCGGAACCTTTTGCCGCCGGAATCGAGGCAGCGGCATCGTCTAAAGGTGAGGAGATTTCTAAGAAAGCGCGGGCTTTTTGCGATAAGAATTACAGTTATGAAAGGTATTTAGAGTTAGTCCGGGAAGCGGTAGAAAAAGCCTCCCCGTGCGCACGGGGAGGCGATGAGCGGCTTCGCCGCAAGGGGCAGCGAGTAGAGGGGGACGGCGCCCCCAGCCTATAACCCGCTTCGCCGCAGGGAGCAGCGTGTGAGCGCTTTTGATTTTAAACCCCACATGCGTGGGGGAGCGATAAGCGGCTTCGCCGCAGGGAGCAGCGGGTGAGCGCTTTTGAT
>JAGLSW010000431.1 GCA_023135565.1 Candidatus Aminicenantota bacterium
AAGTAAAGCACCGACCCCGGATTTTTGCTTCTAAATAAACAAAAGTTTTTGTCCCACTTTTTTCAGAAAGTGCGGTGTGTCGCTGGCCCCGACGATGAACCCAATGGGGGCGCCCCCGGAGGGTCGCCGAAGGCTAATGAGGGAGGGGGCGCCGCACTCCTGCTGAATGGACCTCTCCCGTCCCCGATTGCCGATTATCTTCTCAGCCCATTACCCCAATTTTCTAAATGCATCATTCCAACATTCCAACGCACCGTGCACATTTTTCCATTTCTATTTCGCTTTCTTCTAAACCTGGATTATCCGGGAAAAGCGCTATAAATCTTTTCCCTTGGCTTTAAAGGCATCTAATTCTTTATCTATAAGATCGCTATTTTCCAGCACGAATTTTTTCAAGTAGGCATATGTGCTGACCTGTACAAAGGGCGATTTCTCGAAGTAATGTAAAAATTCCTTTGTCTGCTCCGGCGAGAGGGTGTTATTGCTCGACGTCAAAAAAAAAGAGGTTAAAGGATCAACGAACATATCACCTTCATTGAACAGTACATAATAAATATTGATATTGAATCTCTCCGCCAGGGCTATTAGAAAATCATATCCGGGCACCGATTTCCCGTTCTCTATTTCCGATAAATGAGCTATTGAAAAGCCTAATTTTTTAGCGAAATCCTTTTGCATTAAACTAAATTTTTTCCTGATGCTTCTGATCCTGCTGCCGCAGCCTTTCTTGTCTTTCATCATACTATTATATCATGAATCGACGATGTAATCCAATAAAATCGAAGGTAACAATTCAGTTTTAGGAAAATTGAGTCTATCCGCCCTTCAATCACTAAACGAAACGGGAATGAACTATTTGAGGACCGATTTATTCAAAACTGATGGCCTCGTAAAAAGTCTTTTTTGAGCAAGATCAGATTTTGAAAACCCTTTGTTATCAGTAGTCTTCATTTTTAGATTCCTCTTTTTTTGACTTTTTACGACATCATCAAAACTGGATAGTTACAAATCGAAAACCGGTCTAATCCTTTTTTTTATACTCAGCTATTTCTCTTTCGATCATTTCGCCGTCTGTCATCATTTTGATTCGATACTGGCCCAGGATGTGATATTGCAGCAGTGGGGATTTATAAAAGTCATTGAAAAAGTTCTCCACCTGTTCGGAATCCACATGAAATTTTAATCCTGTAAACGAGTATAAAGGGTCGAGGAATTTTTCGCCATTACCGAATAGCACATAATACAAATTGACGTTTAATTTTCGCGACAGGATATAGAGAAAATCGAAGCCGGGTTTAGATTTACCGGTTTCAATTTCAGACAGGGTGGTAGGTGAGACATTTACTATACCGGCCAGTTTTTCTTGTTTATATTTGAGTGATTTCCTGATTGTTCTTATTCTTTCGCCGATCTCTTTATAATCTATCATTTTAGCTGCCATCGGAACCGTATTTTTTTATTAACTCTCGACGCTGTTTGGAAGCCTGTGCCAGTATTTCCCAGGCGGAACCTTCATGGTATATTTTTTTCATATCAAAGGCTTCCCGGCTGGACCTGTTGATATAGATGACTATATTATTTTGTTTGATTAGTTCGTTCATGGCATCTTTGAGGTCTACGGAGTAGTCGTCAGGCAGCCCGGCGTTAATGTCGTCGATAAGAAAGAGCGTATTTTGCTGGTATTTCAAGATACTAAGCAGCACCGCGAAGCGTTTGTGGTTGGGGAGTTCGGCGAAGGTTTTCTTTGCCAGGGTTTTAATATCCGGGTTATCCAGTGCGGCTTGCTTTTCTTTGCCCGCATATAGGCAAGCAAAATCCTTGACTTTTATATTGCCGGGGACTTCATCCGGGCGACAGATAAAGGTGAAGTTGGGTTTGCTTTTGGCTATTTCCGTTGTTTTTTCTTTGAATTTATCGAATTGTTGAGTCGAGAAAAGGGTAAAGAGAACATTTGTGAGAGATTGGCTTTTGGCGTAGTAGGCGTTGATTTTTCCTTTTTCTAAATCGAAGTCCTTGAGGTCGATCCGGTCAAAATCTTTTTGTGAAGCGAAGACGATTTTTTTGAAGCGGAAGAAGCCGATTACCAGCCCCAATGTGATCCAAAAAAACTGCACCAGGATGCCCCAACCGGAGTAGGCGGGCAGGCTGGGTTTTGCTTGAAAAAAATATTCGTTGTCTTTTAAGAATGGTTCCACTTTCGGGTTTTTCTTATAGAGTCTATTATTGAAACAGAAGCGGACGAACTCTCTATGTTTTTCTTTACAGTATTCGTAATATTCAAGGTAGGAGTTGTAGCCGCGTGAACTGATTTCATTATTAACCGATTTATAGAAGGTGACGGGGTTGAAAATGCTGACAAAATGAAACATTTTCGCTTTTTTGCGGATTTTATCTATATTAGCCTGCTCTATTTCCTGTACCTTTTTAAAACCATCTTTCAAATATGTTTCCATCAATTTTCTGTTTACTTCTTTTTCATCATTACTATTGATGGCAATCCTGATTTTTTCTATAATTAGTTTTTCAAAGTTAGCCTTTATTCTAAGTTTCGAGATTTCGTTCTGGTATCTTGACTTCATATTATGTGCGCTTATCGAGAACTTTGCATTTATCAATTCAGGCCAAAAAACCACGACGATTAACCAGAGCAAAATCGCCGCGCTTCTGCCGATCCTCCTGTCCTTAATAGTACCGAAAACGGAGCCGAATACCAGCATAACAACCATAAGCATTAATGCCATAAATAGGAATATTAAAAGTTGTCCTATCTCATTCGCGGTCAGGGTTATCCCATTAAACAGGAATGAAAGGTAAGTAGTGCCAAAAATAAGTGTTAGGAAAACTGTAGTCAGAAAAATCCTGGCCTTTATTATGGCTAAGTAAACCCTTTTAACTCCGCCAAGGCCGATCTGAAATTTTAAATAACCTATTTTCCTGAAACAAAACCAGGCCCAGGTTCCGATTACAATACTCAAAACAAATAGTTTAAACCAGGACAAATCTAAACTACCGCCCGTGGGCCTTTCAAATATATTTCCGTCATTTTGAGGCTTGGAGATTTTCAGCCTTACACCGCTGTCTAAAAAAGCATCGAGAGTACTGGTGGCGGTTGAATTTTGAAATATGGCAAACAGTGGCGAGTAATCCAATAATATCCTGAAACCGTAAACTCCATATTGAAAATGGCTGACATAATGGTCTACCTTTCTTTTCTCGATTTCGAGAAAGTCCGCTTTACTCTTAACTTTAGCTTTAAAATTTTCTATGCCGATCTGGAGAACTCCGGCGCAACTCAGGCACAGGGCTATTACTACAATGATACTAAACAGATTGACATTCCTTTTTACATCTTTTCTAAAAAAATTACTCATTTTTCCTCCTGGTGGTGTTATATTGAATCCCGGACTTTTCTGGGCGCCCGGTTATTTTTTTTCTGTTTTTTTTAAGAATGGGTATATTAGGCCCCGGTTTTGTGGTATAATATCCCGAAGGAGTTAACATGAAAAAAAAGAGACCTACAAAAAAACTGCTATTAAACAAAACAACCGTAAGCAACCTTAACAGTGCGGACCTGGATATGATAAAAGGGGGCACATTGTTAACATTTAAAACATGTGTTAACTGTGGCACTGCAAGCTGTACGCTTGATATGGCTTGCTGCGGTCCTACAGTACCCAAACAGGCAGCAGCGCAGGGATAGGGATAACCCAAAATTTGATATGGAGTAAACATGAAAAAAAAGACACTTACAAAAAAAATGCTGTTAAACAAAGCGACCGTAAGCAATCTTAACAGTGTAGACCTGGATATGATAAAAGGGGGTACATTATTAACATTTGAAACCTGTGCCAACTGTGACACTGCAAGTTGTTCTCTACATATAAATTGCTGCGGTCCTACAGTACCCAAAAAGGCAGCGGCGCAGGGATAGGGATAACCCAAAATTTGATATGGAGTAAATATGAAAAAAAAGACACCTACAAAAAAACTGCTGTTAAACAAAGCGACCGTAAGCAATCTTAACAGTGTGGCCCTGGATATGATAAAAGGGGGCACATTATTAACATTTGAAACCTGTG
>JAGLSW010000432.1 GCA_023135565.1 Candidatus Aminicenantota bacterium
TGTTTTCAAAATACTTAGAATACCGGTTATCATTTCTATGGTCCGGCCTGCCATGATAGCGATCAACTCATTCTCCCCTACTCCTTTCTCAAGCAGGTAACCGGCCAGCAGGTTCGTTTCTTCATCCAACTGCTTATAGGTGAGTTCATGCACTTCGCAGGCGGCTTGCTCTACCGCCGCTGATCGGTGACCCACTAAAGCAATACTATCCGGGTATTTCTCCACCTGGCTCGCAAACAACCGCGGGATCGTCTTCGAGGTAGGATAATCGGTTTCGCGAAAATTAAAATCGATTAATAATTGCTTCTTCTCCTGCCCGGATAACATTTCCAGGGCGCTGATCTCTCTGCCGGGCGCGGCAATCATCTCCCGCAGTAGACCGCCAAAATGAGCGGCGAGCCGTTCTACCACTCCGCTTGAAAATAAGCAGGCATTATAAATGAAGTTTATTTCGATCCCGTCGGATAAGGTGATAGCAACGGTTAGATCATAGTTGGTCATTTCAGCCATAGAAAAAGACTCTATTTTCAACCGTCTGCCTTGCAGCGCCGCGGTATCGATAGGATAATTCTCTATCACCATAATAGAATCGAAAAGCTCTTCCGAACTGTCTATGGGGCTGTAGTTTTTTATGTTCACCAGGGGCGTGGTTTCATACTGCTCCCGGTCCTGGACAGCTTCATTAACCTTTCCGAGCAGGTCGGATACGTTCTCTCCGCTTTCGCTTTCTACCCGAAGGGGCAGGGTATTGATAAACAACCCGACCATATCCTCGATGCCTTTTATTTTCGCCGATCTGCCCGCCGACGTGGCACCGAATATCACGTCTTTGCTGTTATTATACTTCTGTAACAGGATGCCGTAAGCAGTGTAAAGTAGAGAGGCGGGGGTGACTTTGTGTCTTTTAGCAAAAGCCTCCAACTTTTCCCGGAAATTTTTCTCCAACCGGGTTTTGAAATTCCCGGCTGCGCCGACTTCACCGCCGCTGGGCCGTTTCACCGACAACACGGTGGGGACTTCGAATCCGGCTAAGTATTCTTCCCAGTAATTCGCCTGCTCACCCTGATCCCGGCCTTTTATCCATTTTATATACTCTTTAAATTTCGTTTTCACCGGTCTTTGCGGTTCTTTCCCGGCTGCCAACGCCTCATAGGCGGCAAAAAACTCCCGCAAAATAATCCCGTTACTCCAACCATCATAAAGGATATGATGATTGCTGATGATCATCTCATACTGCTCTTCCTCTATTTTACACAGCGTGACCCGGAAAGACACTTGCGTTAAATCGAAGCACCCGGCGGGTGCACCCTCTAAGCCGCTTCGCGGCAGTACACCAGGAACAGGATGCCGGGAATCAAGAACTCTTATCTCCGGATGATGCACTTTTAACACCATCTGTACCGGCTCTTTCACTTTCCGCCAGCGAAATACCGTGCGCAGCAGTTCATTATTCGCCACTACAAAATTCCAGGCTTTTTTAAAGATTTCGATTTCTATACTGCCGGAAATTCGCAGGTTTAACTGCTCGAAATAAAGATCGCCGGCGGGATTCTTCAAATAATAAAAGAGCATCCCCTCCTGCAGGGGAGTCAATGCATAAATATCCTGAATTTTTTTCTTATCTAACTTTTTCAATTAATTCTCCTTAATATGATTGGGACAAAGACCTCTATCATGCTGAAATTTGAAAGAAAAGGAATCATTAGAAATTACATGGATGTAGATGAATTCGATATGACATAATGAAGGAGCATAACCTATGAAATTCATGTTTTGGATAAGCTTCCGCCTTTAAAAATGCAAGGTGAAAATTAAATTTTATTGTGTACGGATAAGTTGCTCTTCGCTACCTAATCAATTTAAAATATTGATGAAGACGAAGCCAACTTCATGCTATTAAAAGGGACTAAAGATCAACATATACACATAATCTGATGTTTTTACTGTTAAGTATTTTTTTCAAATGCAGGTTTGAAAAGAAAATTCTTTTATCCAATTTTGTTACAACTGTCATCTTTTATCAATTTTAATAGGCGGCCAGTCACTACTTTGAAGCTAAATGATAAATTCATAACAAAAGAAATTTAACATAAATTCAAGAGTCTGTCAACCGTTTGGTTAAAAAAAAAAAATTCTACCATTTGGACGGTGGAGGATAATTACCGGTTCTAAATTAAGACCTTAGATTCGTAGCAGGAAGGTAAATAGTGATCTTATAGTTAGTGGGAATGGCTCAGTGTTTTTACCTCTGAGGTTTATCGGACAATTCCAGAATCGAAACTTAAAAAATTTAACATCTTTAATTTTTATTAGCAAAGATTTAAAAGAGTAAACTGATCTATTATGATGCAATATTTCTTATCGTTACCAATATCTTATATCTCTCGGGGGTGACCAGCAAGTATTTCTCAAATTTTTCCTCGAATACGGAAATAGCTGGAAACCCCAGTTTTTTCGATAAATCTTCGATTTTTAATCCTGGATTTTCATCTAAGTAAAATATGGCCCGATGTATCTTTTTCCGTTCGACAAGTTTATTAAAAGTAATCTTGTGTTCAATTATAAATTTTATATATAGAAGAACAACGAATGTATCTACTGCTTTTGCAACATCCTTTAACCGTAGGCGTTTTAATTCTTCGTCATTGCAGGACAATATTAACTTAACCTATAGCGCTCAGATAAATTGACCCGCCTGTGCTCAGATAAATTGATCCACCTACGGAATTTTTGCATATGTTTTACTATCTTCCAGCGGATTTGCCATATCCCCGGCGCGGAAATTTTTCCACCCTGTGTTCCGGCACCTGACCAATCCCATATTTTTCGTTTTTTTTCCACAATCGCCATCTACGCCT
>JAGLSW010000433.1 GCA_023135565.1 Candidatus Aminicenantota bacterium
GTTACTTTATCTGAGCGCTATAGTACTAGCCCCTTTGGCTAATAATTTATCTAAAATAATATTATATTATGGTATTCAAAAGCCGAGAAAATTTTTATTTTTGGAATAAAAACCACGTTCTGTTAATTCAGCCATTTATACAACAAGTTACAGAATCAAACTCTGAACTCATAGATGACCTGGATTTGTTGGAAAGTTATTTGCTCACAAATGAAAATAAATTTGAACTGCCGAATATCAATTCTGAAGAAATTGAATATTACTATCGAAAGTATCATTTATTGAAGAAACATAGTTTTTCTAATGAGATGGTTGATAATAACAAATTAAAAGGCAGATTAACAGCGGAGTTTGTTGAATCATATCTAAGTAAAAATAAACATATCTCATTTTCAGTAACAGATACCTGTAATTTAAATTGTAAATACTGTGCCTACGGCGAATTCTATTATGATTATGAAAATAGAGCAAATCGAAATTTAACGGTTGAAAAGGCCAAAAAATTGATCAATTTCATGGTGAAATTTTGGAATTCCGATTACAACATGTCTCATAATTCTGAAATCAGGATAAGTTTTTATGGTGGTGAGCCACTCTTGAACTTCCCTTTTATTAAAGAAATGGTTGAGTATACCAAAAAGATCAAATTGTCTCATAATTATTTTACCTATGGTATAACCACTAATGGCATGCGAATTGACCGTTATATGGATTTCCTGGCGGAGAATGAATTCTGGATGCTGATCAGCCTGGATGGTGATAAAAAGGGCAGTGGTTACCGGGTATTGCATAATGGTAAACCGTCTTTCCCCAAGGTAATCAACAATGTTTTGCTGTTGAAGAAAAAATTCCCTGGATATTTTGAGAAACGTGTGAGCTTTAATTCCACATTACATAGACTAAACTCAGTTGATAGGATTAACAAGTATATAAAAAAAAAATTCAATAAGGTACCCAAAATATCTGAACTTAGTTTTGTGGGATTAAGAGAATCTAAAAAAAAGAAATTTCTGAAATTATACCAAAAGATTGGTGGCCATTTAAATCCTCAAATAGAAAAGTCACTTATAAAAAACGGAATGATTAGAAGGATTCCAAAGGGACGCAGACTGTTGGAATTACTCCACATAAATTCAGGATGTGTATTTAAAGATTATAATGAATTGATATTCTCAACAAAAAAAGGCAATTATATACCCACCGGGACTTGTTTACCATTGAGTCAGAAAATGTTTCTTACTTCAACGGGAAAAATTCTTCCCTGCGAACGGGTAGGGCATCAACATGTTATGGGACATGTTGATGAAAAAGGTGTGTATATCGACTTCGAGGGAATTGCCAAAAAATACAATAGGATTTTTGACAAATTGGCGTCGCAGTGCAGCAAATGCTATAATGCGGATCGTTGTCCACTTTGTATCTTGCAGATGGAGAATAGTGACGTTGATTCCAAATGCCCATACTTTCAGGATAAAGAATCCTTTAAGAAATTTCTTTCCGAAACCATGACATACTTAGAAGAGAATCCTGACTTGTATAAAAAAATAATGGAGGATGTTATCGTTGAATAAAGAATCTTATTGGTTTTACTTAGAACCCTATGCTTATGTGTCCATAAAAAGAGACAGCCTTTTTCTCTACAATACCCTCGATGGTGCAATTCTTGAAAATAAAGCCCCGGAGATTCTCGAACTGGTGGAGAGAATGCAGTCCAACGACAACCTGTTGGTTGTGAAATTGGAAAAAGATTTTATCGACCAAAACTCTTCGGTTTCCCACTTTGTCGCGGATGTTCGCCGTGCTTTTATGGGAGATTTAGTCGATACCGCCCTTTCCCCCAAAAAACCGGTGCAAATGATGCCCCTGTTGAATATCCAACAGGATATAGAGAAGACTGATAGAATCCCTAATTTGGATATTGGCCGGGATATTATGAAATACCTGCATGAAATCACTATTCATGTCAATGGTGAATGTACGCTCGATTGTGCAATGTGTAACAGCGCTTACAAGCAATTCTTGTGCTGTTATAAAAATTCCTCCAACCACAATGAATTAAAAGTCACTATAATAGAACGAATCATCTCAGTCGCAAAAGGCGTTGGGGTGAGCAAAATCAACATTATTGGAGGAAACATTTTCTTGTATCCCGGATTCGATAAGCTGGTTGAGCTATTAGAGACAATCCCGGCACAAAAAAATTTCTATACACATTACCGGAATTTGCCGGACCAGCAGGAAATAACGAGATTATTAAATAGCGAATCATTCGTTCTGAATCTGCTGGTCAATTTCCAGGTAAAGGAAAAAGAATTAGATTTTGCGGTGGGTCAAGTAAAAAATATTCCCGCCCTAAAGACTAAATTTAACTTCATTGTTGAGAGTGGCAAAGACATCGAGGCGGCCCAACAATTAATAGATAGATACCGGATTGAAGAATACACCTATAAACCCCATTTTAACGGCGGGAATTTAGAATTTCTCCGGGAGAATGTGTTTATTACCCAGGAGAAGATACTGGCTTCCAGGCATTCCATGAAAGATATTTTCAAAAAACAAAAGGTAAATCTATTCGATTTCGGTCATATGGTCATCTTAAACAATGGAGACATCCACACCAATATCGATGCCGAAAAAATCGGGAATATTACGGAGACTACTCTTCATGAGGCGGTTTATAAAGAAATGACCGGGGGGCGGAATTGGCGCAGGACAAGAGAAGATGTTGAACCGTGCAAACAATGCCACTATAATTTGCTTTGCCCATCGATCTCGAATTACGAATTAATATTGGGCAGAAACAATTTGTGTGATATAATGGATAAGAATGTAGCTTCTGGCACTTTACATTTTGTCGCATAAAAGGAGACATAAAAATGAAGAAGAAAATAATACCCGGTACCAGGATGTTTTGGGTGACACTACTCGCGCTGCTGTTTTTTTTCGGCAATACTTTTGTTATGGCCGATAAAGTCAGAATAGAAGAATTAAAGCAAGAATTAGAGAAGGCTCCCGGTTTTGAAAAGAGCAGGTTACTCAATGAGTTGGCAAAGCTGTACTTTGGAGATAGAGATAATCAAAAAAAAATAATCGAATATGGAGAGAAGGCCATGCAAGCGGCAAGAGAATTCAAAAATGAAGAACAGGAAATATATGCGCTGGTTAATATCGGATTTGGATATTGGAAAACCGACAACGATGAGAAAGGTATGGAGTTTGCGAATAAGGGCATCAAGTTGGCCAGAGGAAGGGACAAAAGAGGTATGCTTTATGCACTAAAACTAAAGAGTACAATATATGCTTATAATGCCGAACATGAAAAATCGTTCAAAATTGATAAAAGAATGCTGACTATATATAAAGAAATCGGGGATAAAAAAGGTATTGCTAAGTGTACCCATTGGGTAGGTAGTAGTTATTATGCGTTGGGCGAGATTAGTAAAGCATATGAATACTATAAGAAGGCATTAACTCTTTATCGAAATGTGGGGAATAAGGAGATGACGGCCCAGATGTTGACTTATTTGGGATCTTTCAATTCCCGCTACGGGAATGATGAAAAAGCGATGGAGTATTTTCTCAAGTCTGCTGAAATTGCTGAAAAGGAAGGCTTCGAAAGCATGAGATGTAGAGTATACGAAGCAATCGGTAAGTTTTATAAGAAAAGGAAAAATTACATAAAGTCTTTTGAGTATTATGAAAAAGCATTGAAAATTTCTGAGAAAATTAACAGTACCTTTTGGCTTGTAACAATTTATTATTCTTTGGGGGATCTAAATTATTTAGAAAAAAAATATGATAAAGCGCTGGAATATTTTGAGCAAGCGATGAAATATCAACTGCAAATGAACGACACTGGTGGGAACGGTGGCGCCGATATTTTGATACGTATCGGGCATGTTTATGTTGAAAAAAAAGATTATGGGAAAGCCCTGGGAAATTATCAAAAGGCATTAGAGATCGCTGTTAAATTTAAAGAATATGAAAACGAAACAGAGAGTTATAAAGGGATGGGTGAA
>JAGLSW010000434.1 GCA_023135565.1 Candidatus Aminicenantota bacterium
TCATTCGTTTCCGGGTGAGGCTCGCTTCACGATCGACTGTCCTCTTTTTTATCCGGCAATTTTCTTTTGCCGGTCTTGACAAACCAAACCATTTCCAATAAGATAGAACTATGCCGGAAAAAAAACCAAAACAAAATAATAAAAAATATCAAAAACCACTGCGTACTTTTGAAAAATCGGGAGTAGTGAATCCCGAGACATCCTATTACGTCACCTTAGATAACGTCGTCAATACAGATAAACAGGACTTTAAAACCATGGTGGACCAGGGACGATACTTCTCGATGTTCGCCCCCAGGCAGAGCGGTAAGACGACTTTCCTGAAAGGGATTTGCGATGAATTACACAAAGAACCGACTTACGCGGCCCTGATGTTAAGCTTCCAGAAATACAAAGATTTAGATAAGACACGGTTTTATGCTTTGGTGGAAAGGGAACTTTATGGTCAATTAATAGACAGGTTGAAAGATGTGAACTGTGAAAAGATCGCGGCAGTTGAACAGTTCCTAACAAAGCACCATTTAGAAGACCATATTTCTTTCAACCTGCTGTTCGAGGAACTGAACAATATTATAGAATTCAAAAAAATCGTCATCTTTATAGATGAGTTCGACGGCATTCCCTTAAGTGAATTAGAGAATTTCCTGTCCGCATTGAGGGATTTGTACCAAAAATATAAAGGAGTAAAACAAAAAGCCCTCTACTCCGTCGGCCTGATCGGGATCAGGAATATTACTAAACTCATCGTGGGCGGCGTGTCCCCCTTTAATATCGCCGACCAGGTGGAACTGCCTCCCTTCTCCTTGAAAAACCTTCGCGACCTCTATGCCCAATATACAACCGAGACGAATCAACCTTTTAGCGAGGCAGCAGTAAAAAAAGTCTACGAGGCGACCGCTGGTCAACCCTGGCTGGTCAATCGCCTGGGCACTATCCTGACCCTGGATATCAAACCCGGCACTATCGAGCCTATCGAAGAACAAGATGTAGACAAAGCAGTACGGCGGCTGTTGAGAGAAAGAAATGTTCATTTCGACAACCTCTACGAGAAAGCTAAACTATACAAAGAAACCTTTGTTAAAATCGTATTCGACCATGTCACATATAATCCCGATGATGAAGATCAAACCTGGTTGGAACAGTACGGTTTGATAAAAAATAAAGATGAGAAAGCGGTGGTCGCCAATCCTATATATAAAGAGAGATATCTCCGGACTTTTTTCCATGAAGCGAAAGTGCCGGAAGACCTGTCGATAACCTCCTATTCCTTACCTGACGGCAAACTCGATATGGAGAGGATTCTCCTCGATTTCGAGCAGTATATTGCGCAGATCGGGGTACGGGCGCTTTACAACAAAGATAAACCCTATGAAAAAACCGGTCAATTCCTGCTGACAGCCTGGCTTTACCAATTTGTAAGAGGTGGGGCCGGAGATTTGCGCTACGAGGTGCCCAGCGGCTTGGGAAGAATGGATATCCTATTAAGTCATCAGGGCAGGAAATACATCATCGAAACCAAAGTCAATCGCCGCAATCTCTCCCGGACGCTTAACGAAGGAATTAAACAGGTAGCAGGTAAATATCTTGCCACAGAATCTGCTCATGAGGGCTACTTGATTATTTTCGATGCCCGAACGCCGGTGGGCGAAGAGTACGAACCGCAGTATCACCAGGTGGAAAAGAAAAAGGTTACCAGTTTTGTTATTGCTGTCGGGCGCGTTGATTAAAAAATAGAGTGGATGCGCCGCATCTACCCTCTTAGCCTCCGGCGGCCCTG
>JAGLSW010000435.1 GCA_023135565.1 Candidatus Aminicenantota bacterium
TCAAAAAGTTGGCCGCCGGAGGCATATTTTTATTTTGTCTTTTTAGGCAGCGCACCCGCGGACGACTTTTTTAAATAGTTGGACATCAGGACATCCGACCCGGCGCCGCAGCTTAAAAGAGAACGCATGGTGTCCTCTACCGACGCATCTATAAGATGAACGTACTTTTTGTCTACGTGGTAAATAATACCGGAAGTAGGGGTAAGACCGGAAGGAACAAAGACCGTATACATGTCGTTAGGATGCTCTTCGGTTATGAAACCGGTCATCATGGTGCTGTTTTCAAAAACCTGCACCAAAGCCACCGAAGAAAAAGGGGTTTTCTCCTGGCCGATGAACTGCTTAATAGTCTCTTTGAAAAGCGAATAACCCGGCGCAACTTTGAGAATGCGCTTTTCTACGAAGTTGTAAGTAAATTTCCCCAACTTTGTTTTGACTATCAAACCGATGATAAAACAGATCAACACAATGAGGAAAATTACCAGCAGGTCGGCGACGGTTTTATGCAGGTGAAAGCGTTCGACGCACATAGTGGTGATGGGCCCGATCAGGCCGGTAACAAGATTAAACACCCAATTGAAAAGCATCGCGGTCAACAGCACCGGCAGCATGACAATTATGCCACCCAATATAGTGGTTTTTAAAAAAGCTTTCAGTTTTTTCATTTTTTTACCTCCCGGGCGCAGCCCTCCTAAGCCATGATTTCTTCGATTTCCGCCGCGGTTTTAGGAATCGGTTTGCCTAAAACACGGAAACCGTTGTCCGTGACCAGCACGTCGTCTTCGATACGAATACCGCCGAAACCTTTGTACTTCGATACCTGGTCGTAATTGATGAAATCGGCGAATCTCTTTTCACCGTGCCACTGGTCGATGAGCGCGGGAATAAAGTAAATGCCGGGTTCCACGGTCAATACGAAACCGGGCTTTAACTCTTTAGCCAACCGCAGGTAGGCCAACCCGAATTGCCTGCTCCTAACGACGGTGTCGTCATAACCCACATTATCTTCGCCTAAGTCTTCCATGTCGTGGACATCGAGGCCCATCATATGTCCCAAACCATGGGGGAAAAATAGGGCATGAGCGCCTTCTTTGACCGCGGCGTCGAGATCGCCTTTCATCAGGCCCAGGTCTTTCAGCCCCGCCGCAATCACTTTTGCGGTTTGCAGGTGAATTTCTTTATTCATCTTGCCGGGCGTTATGGCCTCAGTGGCGGAAGTCACCGCCGCGTATACGACCTGGTAAATATCTTTTTGCTCAGGGGTGAATTTGCCGCCTACAGGGAAAGTCCTGGTAATGTCGGAAGCATAATGGAGGGGCGATTCGGCGCCCGAATCGACTACCAGCAGGTCGTGTTTTTCTAATTTGTTGCCGTGGTAGTGGTTGTGCAGGGTTTCGCCGTGGGTCGTTAAAATAACCGGGAAAGAGATAAAACTGCCGGCTGAACCCACGATACCTTCGATCCTGCCGGTTATTTCTCTTTCGTAAGTACCCGGTTTTGCCATCTGCATCACCATCTTGTACATTTCGCTGGAAATATCTAAGGACTTTTCGATTTCCGCTACTTCTTCTGCCGACTTGATCTCCCGCTGCTTGACCACGGCTTTGATCAATTCCAGGGAAGCCTCTTTTTTTACTTCGCCCGTAGGAATCCCGGTCAAGTTGTTGATCTCCAGGATATTTTCGCCCCGGTAAGGAGGTAGGAAGTGGATTTTTTTCCCGGCGGAACGAGCTTTGTCTAACAGTTCTTTTAATTGGGCGGGTGCGCCGGTATTATCCACGCCCACTGCCGCGGCCAGATATTTTACCGCAGGCTGCGGGCCCATCCAGATTATATCATCTATGGTGAAGTCGGTGCCGAAGATATAATCTTTATCGCCATCTACGTCGATTAAGCCGTAAAAGCCCGGTTTGTCGATGCCGAAGAAATACAAAAAGCTGCTGTCCTGGCGGTAGTAGTAGGGGTTGCCCGGGTAGTTCATGGCGCTTTCCCCGCTGCCCGGCATCAGTATCAAACCGCTGCTTACGTCCTGTTTAAGTTGCTTTCTCCTGTCTGCGTAGGTTTTTGTTTCGAACATTTGCTTAACTCCTTTTAAAAAAATTTTTATCTTATATGATAAGCCAACATGGGCTAAAAAATCAACCTTAAAGAAAATTTTTTTCAGCATTTTTAAATATGGCCCACTGATCACACAGGTTTCACGCAATTTTTAACCGGGAGCGGCAGGTTGTGCGACCTTCACCTGCAGGAAAAATTCAAAGCTTTTGTAGAGGGCTTTTCGCTTTTTTAAACAAAAGTTTTGTTC
>JAGLSW010000436.1 GCA_023135565.1 Candidatus Aminicenantota bacterium
GGCAGGGCAGCGTTTTTGCTTCTACTCGCGTGGGGAGGCAATAAGCAGCGGGTGAGCGTTTTTGATTTTAACTAAACAAAAGTTTTGGTCAAACTTTTACAAAAGTTTGGCCCCCGGCAGGGCCGCCGGAGGCAATTTGATAGGAAATCCGGGCCGGTTTGTTTGCATATTTTTTTATTTTGAAGTATACTTTTAGCGGGAATTAAATTAAGGAATCGAAAATGGGATTAGCGGCATTAAAAAGTGAAGATTTACCGCACTATACTTATGATGACTATGAGCAGTGGGAAGGTCGTTGGGAAGTCATCGAGGGCATACCTTATGCCATGGTGCCGGCCCCGGCTTTCGCCCACCAGCTTATTAGCCAACGAATTTCCGGGCAACTGTACCGGCTCTTAGAAAACTGCAAAACATGCCGGGCCGTACTGCCCGTGGACTGGCAGATTAGGGAGGACACCATCGTCCAGCCGGATAATTTAGTGATTTGCGGAGAAAACAAAGACAACAAAAAACTCACAATTACGCCGGTGCTGGTTTTCGAGATATTGTCGCCTTCTACGCAGCGCAAAGACCGGGTGTTAAAATACCGGCTTTACCGGGAAGCCGGGGTAAAGTATTACAGCATCGTGGACCCGGAAACGAAGAGCGCCGACGTGTTTACGCTGCGGAGCAGCGAGTACCGGGAAGCGGAAGATTTCCCGGATGGGAAAGTATTTTTCGATTTGGGGCCTTGTTCCATGGCATTTGATTTTAATGAAGTGTTTGGATAACGATGGTTCGTGACGTAAGTTTGCAAAAAATACTACTTTAAAGTATACTACTTGAGAGTAGTAAAATGAAAGGTTTGGTGTATCGATGAAACGCGGATTTGTTAATAGAAAAAGCGAACTGGCCTTCTTAGAAGACCATTATACCAGGGACGGTTTCCAGTTTGTTCCCATCTACGGCAGGCGCAGGATCGGCAAAACGGAGTTGGTAAAACAGTTCATCAAAGATAAAAAGGGCATTTATTTCCTGGCGGACACAGTGGCTGAAAAAGATCAGCTCAAGTTTTTAGGGCGCAGCATCGGGGAATTTTTCGCCGACTTTGTTATCGAAGAGGGCGGTTTTAGCGACTGGTACTCTTTTTTTAAATACCTGCGAATCAAGTCCGCCGCTTTCGGGGAAAAGTTAGTGCTGGTGATCGACGAGTTTCCCTATTTGGCGCAGGCAAACCCGGCGATTTCTTCTATTTTCCAGAAAGGCATCGATGAATACTTGAAAGAAACGAATATTTTCTTAATTTTGTTAGGTTCTTCCGTAGGCATGATGGAGAAAGAAGTGCTTTATTACAAAGCTCCCCTGTACGGCAGGAGGAGCGGCAGTCTGAAAATGGGCGAAATGTCTTTTTTTGAATTAAGGGATTTTTTCCCCGGCAGGTCTATCGAAGAGTGGGTAGATATATATACCGTCTGCGGCATGGTGCCCGGTTATCTCGACAGGTGCGGGGATTTCAAGAATTTTAAAGATTTTTTATTAAAAGGCGTATTCGATAAAGGCGGATTTTTTTATGAAGAAGCGGAAATGGCGCTGCGGGCAGATTTCTACGAACCCAGGACGTATTATTCGATTTTGAGAGCTATAGCTTTAGGTAAAACGAAATTAGGTGAGATCATGAACGAAACCGGTCTCGACAAGTCGAAAATATCGAAGTACTTGAAAGTGCTGCAGGACTTATTGATCGTAGAAAGAGAGGTGCCGGTCACGGAGCCCAACCCGGAAAGGTCGAAAAAGGGGTTATTTTTTATCCGGGACAGGTATTTTAATTTCTGGTTCCGGTTTGTGTTAGGCAATAAGAACTATGTTGAGATCGGCAGTTTCGACAGGAGATTCCCCGCTGTAAGGGAGCAGATCAAAACCTACCAGGGTTTTATTTTCGAGTTTATTTGCAAGCAGTATTTGTTGCAGAATATTGCCCGGTACGGTTTCGATACTATCGGCAGGTGGTGGGACAGGAGCGCTGAGATCGACCTGCTGGCCGTAGACAATGAAGCCGGTGAATTTATTGCCGTAGAGTGTAAATATCAGAACAAGAAAGCCGGTATCGAGGTATTGGAAAGTCTTAAGGAGAATATTCGCCGGATCGATTGGCGGCGGTCTTTTACGCTCAGGAAGATTATTTTGTTTTCCCGGAGTGGATTTACCGCCGGATTAGAGGCTGTGGCGTTGGAGGCAGGTAATGTGGAGTTAATAGCTTTAAAGGACATGGTTTAATAAAACCCCACGGCGTGGGAAGGGTATTAGGTGCTTCGCAGCCCCGTACGCACGGGGAGGCGATGAGCCGCTTCGCGGGGGGACGGCGTCCCCAGCCTATAAGCCGCTTCGCGGCAAGGGGCAGCGTGTGAGCGCTTTTG
>JAGLSW010000437.1 GCA_023135565.1 Candidatus Aminicenantota bacterium
CACCCCGTCGCTTCGGGGCAAAAAATAGAAAGGCCCCTCAGCGCCACCCCTCTCGAAGAGGGGACTGTGCTGGTTGCCCTCTAAGAGAGCTATTGAGAATTCCCCCCCGGCAGGGCCGCCGGAGGCAATAAGCGAATGAATTTTAAAAAAGTTTTTTTTTTGCTTGAAAAATTTCCTTTTTTCTACTACAATTTAATATTAGAATAAGAAAAAAAAGAGGTAACAGTACAGGCTATGAAATACAGCAATAATAAAATTTTTATTTTTTCCAGTGAAAAAGAGATAGGCCCCTTAGTTTCCAAAATCCTGAAAAAAAGGTACCCGGAGAAAAAGAAGAACTTAATCGAATCTGCTCACCAACTAGCGGACGCCGTGGAGAAGCTTAAGAAGCATTATAAAGACAGGATCTATTTCGATATTATGATTTTAGATTTGAAGATACCGTTGAGTGAGAGAAAGAAATTTATCAAGGTGGTAAACGAGAACCAGGTAGACTATGAATGTATCATCGCCTCTGCCACTTCCGCCTTAAAACGGGATGAGATAAATTTTATCAGGAGCATTAGTGCGTATATTATCCCGGATATCAGTGAAATCACCCTTTTTCCTTTACTGCAGCATGTGATCCAGAACAAATTCAGCGAAAAAAAGTACCTGCTTATTAACCGGATCGATAATGTTATCGGTTCTGAAATCGAAGGTTTACAGGCATTGAATCACATCGTCAACCTGACACTGGAATATTTGGATTTAAGAATTTGTTGGATCGCTTTAGTGGATTACCGGGAGAAAGCTTTTAACATAGCTGCGCTGACCGGGTTTGGTGAGTATGAGCAGGAGTTCCGGGATGCATTCGACCTTACGTTAGCTGATAAAGCCGTTATTTCCGAGTGTGTCAAGAGCAAAGAACAAATCCAGTATAAAAATGTATTGGATGCCGATTGTCCTTTTAAGTATAAGGAACTGGCAAAAAAGATGGGCTTAAAGTCCATTTTGATTACCCCGATATTCGACAGGCGCGGTATTACGTCGAAGAAAGTATTGGCTACGTTAAACCTGTATACCAAGTTTTATCATGAATTTTTAGATGATGAGTTGGAATTAACCCGGATAATTGCCGCCAAGATTACTGCTGCTTTATTCACCAAGGGCGTGTACAAAACAGAGAAAAGATAGCGGATGGCATCCGCAGCCTATGACATCAGCAGCGTTGGTTTCATTTTAAAAAGTCTTTGCAAAAAAAAGATTTTCACAGATCAGCAGTATAGATAACTCCCCGGAGCAGCGATGAGCAAAAAAGTAATAAAAAAAATTCCATACGGCATATCCGATTATGAAAAGATTGTCCGGGATAATTGCTATTATGTGGATAAAACCGGGTTTATCGAACCCCTTGAAAAAGCAGGGGATTACCTTTTTTTTATTCGCCCGCGCCGGTTTGGGAAATCCCTTTTTTTGTCTGTTTTGCAAGGTTACTATGACGTGCGTTTCAAAGACCGCTTCGACGAATTATTTAAAGGAACCTATATCCATGATCATCCCACCGCTGAGAGAGGCAATTACCTTGTTTTGCCTTTCAATTTTTCGGCGGTAGACCCGGACATCAGGCGGGTAGAGACCTCTTTTTTGTATTATGTTAAAGAACAGGCCGATCTTTTTATATATGCATACGCCGGGCAGCTCGGCATCCGGTATGAAGAAAACGAGGAATTTATAAAACAACTGGAATCCCCCCCCGATGTTTTAAGATACCTGATCAAATTGTGTAAAAAAAGCAGCCGAAAAATATACATCCTTATAGATGAATACGACAACTTTGCCAATACCATCTTATCGATTCACGGGGAGTATGAATATGAAAAATTGACCCATGGAGATAGTTTTTTCCGGGCTTTTTTTAATGTGCTGAAAGAAGGCACGGGTGGGATGGGAGCGCCTATATCGCGGTTATTACTTACCGGCGTTTCGCCCGTCACCTTAGACGATGTCACCAGCGGGTTCAATATCGGTAAAAATATTTCCATCGATCCCAATTTTAACTCCATGTTAGGTTTCAGCGAAACAGATGTGATACAGGTGATCGAACACTACCGGGCGGCAGGTTTGATCCAACACGAAACCGCCCACCTGCTGGAAATAATGAAGCAGTGGTACAACAACTATATCTTCTCGAAAAAAACGAAGAACACCTTATTTAATTCCGATATGGTGCTCTATTTTATTGATGAATATTCCAGGTACTCCGGTATCCCTGACGATTTGATCGACCGCAATGTGCGTATAGACTACGGCAAACTGCGGCACCTTATCATCACGGACCGGGAAGATAAAAAAAGCGTCAACGGGAATTTCTCAAAATTGAGGCAAATCATCGAAGATGGCCGCATCGTATCGAAATTGGAAAAGGGCTTCCCCGCTGAAAAAATAATCCTGCCCCAAAATTTTATTTCCCTGCTTTTTTATTTCGGGCTGCTGACCATAGAAGGGGAAAAAGAGGGCGAATTGGTGTTGACTATCCCTAATGAAACCGTCAAACGCCTGTACTATGATTATATCAGCGAAGGATATGATGAGACCGGGACTTTTTCCATGGACTTATACCGTTATGACCGTTTGATGCACGCCATGGGGTATAAAGGGGAGTGGCAGCCATTGTTTGAGTATATAACCGGGCTGATGCGGGAGAGTATCGGTCTGCGGGATTTGATTACCGGCGAGAAGTCGATCCGGGCTTTTTTGAATGTGTATCTCGGCTTGAGTAATCTTTATATTATTCATGTGGAGAGGGAGTTTAACCGGGGCTATGCCGACCTAATGCTGGCGCCTTTTAAAATCAGGTACAAGGGGATCGAGTATTCTTACATACTGGAAATCAAATATATTAAAAAAGAAGGCCGCAAAGAAATTCCGCCCAAAGAGATAGAGGCGAAAATCAAAGAGGCTGAAGAGCAGTTAAAGAAGTACAGCTTAGACGCGAAATTGAAAAAGATGATTGACCAGACAGTGTTGGTAAAATTGGCGCTTATATTTTCCGGAAGTGAGCTGCTTCATATAGTTGAAGTTAAAGATTGATTACAATTTAAAAAAGCTGCTTGTTTGTTAAATTCAGAATCTTCATTGTGAGCATAAACGAGCAGGTTGGTATCGATTGAGAACACGTTAATGCCCTCTCTCTGAATATAATTCCTCACGGTCTACATGTACCTCTTCTCCCAGGCTGAATCTACGAACTTTGAATGGTCTAACCGCCGGTTTTTTTTCTACCTGTCTTTTTTGAATGTCATTTTTCAGGGAATGGAGAAGAATTTCGATAACCTGGATTCGTTCCGCGATGGGTGACTGTTTAATTTGGTTAACGGATTCTATATTAATCATTTTATTTCTCCACAATAGTTTTATTACATTTCTCCGGTTTTGTCAACCTCCAGGACAACTTGAATAAATTTTCTATTTTGATATAATTAAATAGTTGGAAAATTTTGATTCGCAATAAACAAAAACGAGGAGGTACTGTGGATATTAGATGCGTAGTATGTCAATCATTGAAAGAACTCGACTGCTGGCTGAGTTCGCCTGAGATGGCTTTCCTTGCCATGAACGGCGGTTTCGAAGGAACGGTACGTGACCGGCTCATGTATCAAATACAAAAATTAAGGCATGATGAAGTGGTTAGGTCAGAAAAAAGTGTACAAGGAAAAAAACCTGATATTGAAATATTGCATAAGGCTAAAAAAGATGAAAAAGATGAGCCACTTGCACTTGCAATAATCGAACTCAAGCACAATTTTTTATTTCACTCGGATGTATTTAAGGGAGTTGAAGGTGATATGAAGAAGTGGTCGGGGATAAAACCTCCAATACCTCTTTTCTTTATACAAATCGTGATACAGATAGAAAAAATTACCGGTGATATGGTGCATTTCCTGAAGTACAAAGAGGCAAAACCGAGAGAACCGAAGAAAACAGAGAAAAGATTAAAAGAAATCGAGGATTACTTTTGTAAACTTGAGAGGAAAGAGAAGGGGATTTTAAAGACCCACATGACCAGGGCGGTTAGCAAATATCCCTTTGAGTTGACTACCTCACTTACATTCTTCATTTTGGAGATAAGGTCCAACAAAGACCATGTGCAGGAAATGCGCGAGAAATGTAAACAGTGTGACTTGATGACTGTGACTTCTTGTCTGGAAAAAATTTAATGTAGGGCAATTTAAAATTAGCCTGCCCCCTTTTCGTCAGATGTATCTACCAGGACCATATTAATCCCCCGCTATTCTTCTACGAGGTATTTCTTGCAGGTTCTTCTCAGTGCCTCCCAATTTAGATAGGCGCTTGCCGTTTTCCCTGGCGATTAATGCATGCAAACCGAGCCTGATCAATGATGCTTTTTCTTTGACGCCGGTTAATCTCGATGCTTCCGCCATAAGGCTCTCATCTATATTTATTGTAATCCTCATCTTTATTTTCCAGCATATTATTTGTTATATTCTTGTTCAAGAACTCTACAAACTCTCTGAAATCCTTTTCTATCCTCATTTTTAAATTTATAATACTCTTCTCTAAGGTACTGCACCATATCTAGCCTTTCTTCCGGGGTTTTGGTTTTCCAATATTCGATATCCCGTTGATCTGCTTCGGCCATATCAACTATTTTTATCGTTTTTTCCATATCACTATTTTACCACATTTTACACTATAAAGCAGCATTCAACGTTCAGCTTTCATAACTCATAATTCAGCCCGCGCCGCCCGCTGCGCTCATTCCCGCCGGTAGTCGTCTTCGTAACGAACGATGTCGTCCTCTCCAAAATACGTGCCGGTCTGCACTTCGATAAATACTACGTCTTCTTCTCCAACATTGGCAATGCGGTGTTTGGCGCCGGCTGGAATAAATACCGCCTGGTTGGCCGAACGGGGAATCTCTTCCTCATCCAAAGTAACTACCGCACTGCCCCGAGTCACTACCCAGTTCTCCGACCGCTTCTTATGACTCTGCAAAGAAAGCCTGTTCCCCGGTTTGACAATGATTTTTTTGATTTTTAAATAATCTTCCTCGTGGAGTATCTCGAAACTTCCCCAAGGTCTATCTTCTTTATAATTCATTTCTAAGCCTCGATAGACAGCCCCCTTATAGGCTCCCCGCGCCGCGGGGCCCAGGGTCTATCTTCTTTATAATTCATTTCACTTCGCCTCCGGCGGGGATGCGGAGCATCCACCCTCTTAGCCTCCGGCGGCCAAAACCCTTTTGAAAAAGGGTTCTGGACTCCCAAAACTTTTCATGAGCGATACGCTTTTCTGCTTTGAAAAACGTTCCCGGCTGGCTTCTGCCGCAAAGCGGCTTATCGCCTCCCCGTGCGCACGGGGCAAAACTTTT
>JAGLSW010000438.1 GCA_023135565.1 Candidatus Aminicenantota bacterium
TTTCAAAAAAGCCCCCTGGTCGCCGAAGGCAAGAGATAGAGGGGACGGCGTCCCCAGCCTATAAAACCGGCAATAACGACACGAACAAAAAAATTGATTTGCCCGGTTTTTGTAGGGCTTTAAATAAATAGGCAGAGTAGTTGTGTTGGGGAGTGCTTTTGGCGCTCCCCGCGCGCCGCTGTGGAAAGGGAAAGGGCGGTATTTTTTACATTTCGATTGACAAAAAGAATAAAAAATATTATTATTACATCAGGAGGTCTAAATGGATTCCGTAAGTTCTGAAACAATAATTCAAAAGTACGAGACGCTTCCTGGATATGCCAAAAGGGAAGTGGCTGATTTTATCGACTTCCTGGTAAGCCGGAGAAAAAAACCGGTAAAAAAAAAAGATAAGAAAAAATTATTGGAAGTTTCCTGTTGGAGTGATGAAGATATCGAAGCCATCGAGGATGCAGGGAAAGAAATAAACAAATGGAAGCCGGAAGCCTTCTGATAGACACCTCTATCATTATCGACTATCTCCGCAATAGTATAGAATGTTAAATATTTTAGCATATGGTATTGAATTCACTTTATTTTTCAGATAAAATAAGCCCTGAGGTTAAAGGATTTTTCATGTGAAATGTTTCCTTCGCTTGAAAAATCAATTAAAAAACCGAGTATTTATCAATGCAGATATTATCAAAAAACATTTTTTTGTTAGATGAGCCAACCGAAATTCCACATAAAAACTTCGTTTTTCCGATACCGGAAACAATTTCCTTTGAACAACTTTCTACTTGTCCTAAACTGCCTCCAAATCACTGGC
Organism: Candidatus Aminicenantota bacterium; assembly: GCA_023135565.1. Taxonomy (GTDB): domain Bacteria; phylum Acidobacteriota; class Aminicenantia; order UBA2199; family UBA2199; genus JAGLQA01. Next base: position 809 of record JAGLSW010000438.1, read on the forward strand.
AGCAGTCTTGCGTCCATTCAGAGTGTACACTGCATCAATTATCTCCCTACATTGGGAAACTAAAAAGCTCTATCTCCCATGATCTAATTCAGACATATTCAAAAAGAGGTGACCTGGTCGTTGACCCATTTTCAGGTTCAGGAACAGTTCCTTTAGAAGCAGCCTTGTTAGGTAGACGGGTATTTGCGGCTGACATCAGTCCATATGCCAGGATATTGAATAGAGCCAAACTCTCTGCTCCCCAATCTTTAGAAGAGGCACTAAATTCCGCAGAAATAATTTTATCAAAGGCTGAGAACCAACCTGATCCAGATCTAAATAAGGTTCCCGGGTGGGTGCAAAAATTTTTCCATCCTCTAACCTTAAAAGAAGCCATTAAATTTGCCCTGGAAGCGAGAAAAAAAGGAAATGAATTCTTAATGGCCTGTTTCCTGGGTATCCTGCATCATGAAAGACCTGGTTTTCTCTCTTTCCCAGCCAGTCATCTGGTACCTTACCTGAGAGACCGGAAATATCCACCTCAAGAGTATCCCGAATTATACGTTTACCGGGAACTACGCCCTCGACTTATTGCTAAAATTAAAAGAGCTTATAAACGCAAAATAGATGCTCATTCAAATATGGAATGGACGTTCCGACAAAGTAAAATCGAAAAACTGTCATTTCCCGTAACTTTTGATTGTCTTATTACCAGTCCTCCTTACATGAACACCCTTGATTATGGTCGTGATAACCGTCTCCGCTTATGGTTTATCGATCCCAACAGTAATAGAGAAATCGACAATCCTGTCACAAAGGAAAAAGAAGCATTCCAGCGAGCAATCGCATGTATGGCTCAGAAAATAAATTTTCGTTTAAAAAAGGGAGGTTACTGTATTTTAGTAGTTGGAGAACGACTCAGCGGTAGTAGACTGTCCTCCCTGTCGGAAAATATTTGCCAAATCATGGAAAAGAAAGCCCCCCGTTTACTACTGTATTCCATAATCAAAGATTACATACCTGATATTCGCAGATCGAGAAGAAATTGTAAAGCCACTAAAGCGGAACACATATTGGTATTCCAGAGACATTAGGATGCGAAGAAACCTACCGGATAAAGACTTTTTCATAGGCAAAAAGGTTCCTGGTTTGAACGACTATAAAATTATCGAACTTATCGGTTCCGGGAACGATGGTCATGTATTCAAAGCACATTCCGATGTAGCAAACAACATTCTCGCCTGCAAGATTATTCCCAGTGAGAACAAATCGCCCTCCTGGAGAGAGGAGTACGAGAAACCTAACGCGCTGCGTCATCCAGCAGTAGTAAAATTCTTGCATGTTTTAGAATGGGAGGAGTTGAATAATAAAATAGACTGTGTTGTCCTTTGTTCCGAATATGTACCGGGGAAAAACTTAGAAAAACATATCACCGGTAAACAGAAGAATATAGATATTAACTTCATTGAACGATTTTTAAACACTATGTTCTCGATTTTCCATGATATGAAAAAGAATCGGATCAGCCATGGAGACCTACATGAAAGAAATATTCTTGTAGAAGACCGTACCGATCAATTGGGTGGTGACCCCTATGTTTTCCGGGTGACTGATTTTGGTGTTGCCGGCGCATCCAGTGATAAACGCCTAAAGGATGATTACGAGCAGTTAGCTCATATGCTTCGCCTTATGCTAAACGAAATGAATTATCAGGAACTCTATCCCAGGGAGAGGTTCTTTTTTAATATTTTTAACGATGAATTTTTGGGTGTACATCTCGGTGAGAAGGATACGACCCGTAACCCTTTAGCCATGGATCCCAACGCACTTTTTAACCGCTTAGATCAAATAGACGACGAGTTTAATAAAAGTCAGCAGCAAACGGCTGAGACAAAACTGTTGACCCCTTTCGATTACCTTAGCTGTGAACAAATCGGTGAATCCTACAGCTTGCTAAAAGCCCTGTATTCGGACAAATTCTTAGGATTAACTGAAATTGAGAGCCGCAGTAATCTTATATTAACCGGGACCAGGGGATGCGGTAAAAGTACGGTTTTTAAAAGTCTGAGTCTGAAACACCGGTATCGTGTAGGGAGCGACAACCCCGGCAGCACCGATTACATCGGTATATATTACCGCTGCGATGACCTTTACTCAGCCTTTCCCAGGTATCGACTCCCGGAACGGCAGGAGGCATACGATATTCCTATGCATTACCTGACAGCCACCCTCACCTGCGAGGTGCTGGATACGATCGAGAATTGGGCAAAACGCCATTTCAAAGATGAATTTTCAAGAAGGGAAAGCAAAATAGCCGGATTGATCTGGGAATTAATTAAGATAGAAAAACCCGGAGCCCCCGGTGCCGACAGCTTTAAGACAATTATTTCCCGTCTCCAGGAAGAAAGATTACGAGCCCGGGATAAACAACGTATTATTCATGATCCGAAGCATAAAATCGGGAATTATTTCGGCCCGGAAATCTTACCGGGAATTTGCGAAATTTTAATAAAAAATTTGGCCTTTTTGGGCAAAAGACCCTTTTATTTTTTTATCGATGACTACTCTAAACCTAAGATAACAGATAAGCTCCAGGAAAACCTAAACCGTTTATTAATGCAGCGGACTGCTGCCTGTTTTTTTAAGATTTCCACAGAAAGTCCTGTTTCCTACTGCCGGTCAGACATCGATGGCAAAGCTTATGTAGAAGGAAGGGAATTTAAACTTTATAACCTGGCCCTGGTATATCTAAGCGCTAAGACTACGGAAAAACTCAAATTCATAGAGGATATTTTCGCCAAACGTTTTAATTCCATGGAAGATTACCCCATAAAAACAATAGATGAAATAGTAGGAAATTACGAACTGCCAAGTAGTAATAAAATTGCTCTAATAATTCGAGAAGGGAAAAAACCAGAGATGTGGGGAAAACAAGTACTATGCCGATTATGCAGCGGGGATATTTATTATATTATAGAGTTGGTTGGAAAAATGGTGTCGAGAGCGGGAGGAATTGATGAATTGGCAAAAAACAAAGAATCGCCTAAAATCAACAGCGGCTTGCAAAGACGGGCCATAAGAGAAGAGGCGGGACTTTTCCTGGAAAATCTCCGTAGGATTGAAGGTGGTGATAAATTGGTTGAGGTTGTAAATATTTTCGGAAATGTCGCACATTCGTATTTAAAACATAAAGATTCCAAGAATGAGGACAAAGAAGCACCTCATCAAGCCTCAAGGATAGAACCGAATGAAGCATTAAATTTAAGCGATGATGCTGAGAAAATTTACACCGAACTTCTCAGGTATTCTCTCTTTATCGAAGACCCCAGGGGAAAAAGTATCCGGGGGAAAGTAGTTCCCCGACTCTATTTAAGGCGATCACTATTACCCCATTTTAACCTTACTTTCAATACTCGTGATTCGCTCCGTCTCGATCCGAAAGACATAGAATGCCTTCTTTTAAACCCAGGAGACTTCGAAAAGAGAAAATGTTTGAAAAAAGAGGAAAAAGAGGAAAAAGAAAACATTCAGAATTCCCCTTTATTCAAGGTAGGTAAAAATGGCAAAAAGGATTGAGCGCATTGATGATAAATTGAGTTCACTTCAAAAACCGACATTAGAAGTTCTCGATAAATTATTTATAAATAAAAATGACCTCCTTATCCTTGCCGCCGGTTTTGAGGATAGGGCGTTAGGTGTTTTAGAGCAGGCTGCTTCTGTTATGAGCAGGGATTTCAAAATTATAGTTATCGAATATGAACCTTCTCTTGAAAAAAATAAAAACAAAGAAATATGCGAAATATGTCAGGATATAGGTGCGGAAATAATCAAATTGACTTATAATCGCTATAACCCGGAAGGCGCTGGAGGTACCCTGGTCGATTTAATACATAAATACAATATCGAAGGACGGATATTTCTCGATATTTCCGCAATGTCCAGGCTTTTTATTGTCCAGGCTATAGTGGCAATCGGCAGAACTAAGCGAAAATTTTCAAATTTAAATATTCTTTATTCGGAAGCATATGGTTACCCGCCGGATGAAGAAGAAGTAAAATCGAAAATTGAGAAAAATAAAGAAGACACAATTTATCGAACTATGTTTCTTTCTTCCGGTGTATATGATGTTACTGTAGTGCCTGAACTATCCTCTATTGCAATGCAGGGGCAACCGATCAGACTTATTGCATTTCCCTCTTTCAATACTGACCAATTGGCTTCTCTAAGGGGGGAAACATATCCTGCCTATTTTAGCTTAATTCATGGGATACCGCCACTGCCTAAAGACAAATGGCGACCGGGAAAAATCAAAGTTTTAAATCATACTGAGAAAATATTAAACCGGGAAGACAAAAAAGCCAGCACTCTTAATTATCAAAAAACTTTAGATATGCTGCTGGAAATTTACAAAAGCAAAAGTGATAAAGAGCGTATTATTATAGCACCTACCGGGAGTAAAATGCAGACTGTAGCTGTCGGCATTTTCAGAACTTTTATGAATGATGTACAGGTTATATACCCGACCCCTAAAAAATTCTCTTCTCCTCAAAACTACACAGTAGGATTCAGGAATATTTACGGTTTAGCCTTAGATGCTTTTAATATCGAATAGTATTTGGCGAAAACAAAAATGCGGAGGAATTATGGATATTAGCAAAGTAATATTTCAATCATTGACAGATATCAACCCCTGGTTGACGTCGTCTGAGATGGCCTTCATTGCCATGAATGGTGGTTACGAACAAACAGTACGGGATCGACTCATGTATAAAATTCAAAAAAGAATGCCTGAAAATGTGGTTATGTCAGAAAGAAGGGTAGAAAACGAACCGCCCGATATTGTAGTCATGACAGAAAAAAGTGGAAAAAAAAGTGTAGAAAGAAAACGGCCTGATATCGCTATATTTCAAAAAAGTAAGGAAAACGAGAAAAAGAAAGCACTTGCACTTATCGAACTCAAGACCAACTTTTCATTTCAAAAAAAATTAGTAACCGGGAAAGTGGATGAAGCCCGCAAAACTGTTCCTAACCAGGAGGGAAAATCTAAAAAAGCTATTGGGCGAGTTGAGAGCGATATCGAGAAGTGGTCACACGTAAGAGGTCGAATACCTCTCGGTTTTATACAAATCGTTTCGCGGATCGAACAAATTCCTGATGATATAAAGCCATTCATGAAGTACCGCGACGAACTACCAGAAAAAACAAAGGGAAATATCCGAGAAATCAAGGATTACTTTTGTGAACTTAAGTGTGCACTTAAGAAAGATTATCAGGCAACTTTAAAAACCCACGAGGTCAAAGCGGTTAGTAAATGCCCGGACAAGTTGGTGGTATCACTTACATTCTTTATTTTGGTGACAGAACCGAAAAAGAACAAATAACTTCCCGGCAAGAGGGCCGCTCACGCAGAAAAGGACGTAGTGGGAACTTGCAATAACAGCACAGGGCTTTGTAATACCAGGGACACTCATCGACTTCCCGCACAGCGTCTTTGCTCTTTGTGCGCCGCAAATTGATAAAAATATTTACAGAGGTACACAACCGGCCTGTCCTTTTTTGCATCTGGCCCGATTTGCCGCCCCGGGAAACAAGAAAGTTTTTAATCAACTGCCTTCCGAATTCTAATGTCAACCGATAGAAGACTACTCATAAAGATAGCGAATTCTAACTCGATACTTTTCAACTGTTAAAATAACCTTCTTTTCAATCTCAGTTTTATAAACTTCAATAAGTCGAAGCAGAATTTTCCCCTGATCTCGAGCAGGAATATCTACCAATCTAATTATTGTAGGCGGCTCCATCTCCCATAAAAAAACCAATTCTCCAAAATCCTTATCTGCAGTTACCAAAACCATATCCTCTCTAAAAGCTCTTTTAATGATCTCTTCATCCCCGGGATCTTTTCCCGCTTCCGGGATCCATTTAACAACAAAATGTCGCTCTCTAAGCGCTTTAACCGCAAAAAAAGAAATACAACTATCCAGCAAGAATTTCATTGACAGTCTACCTGCCTACTCCTACCCAATCATAATCCCCGGTTCGATTCTCTCGTGGGCAACGATACGATGGGCATATTTCAAACACGCCTGGACATCTTCTCTTTCAAGGAAGGGATAGCCTTCCAATAATTCTTCAATAGTGGAACCTTCGGCTATCATTCCAAGTATATGCTCTACCGCTATTCGGCGCCCTCTTATAATGGGCTTTCCTTTAAAAATAACAGGATCAACTGTGATTCGTTTCAACCAATCTGCTTCATTCATTTTTAGCTCCACTCATACTATAGTACTATTCTCATTCTATGTCAACTAAAAAACCGGGCATCTGCGCATATACGTATAAACCCCGGTTAGAAAAAAGGACAGGCTGGAAAACTTTTGGGGTTCCGGCCTGTCCTTTTTTTCTTGCCTCCGGCGGCCCTGCCGGGGGCCAAACTTTTGAAAAAGTTTGATCAAAGCTTCTATTTATTTAGAATCAAAAGCGCTCACCCGCTGCCTCTTGCGGCGAAGCGGCTCATAGCCCCCCCACGCG
>JAGLSW010000439.1 GCA_023135565.1 Candidatus Aminicenantota bacterium
GACTTTAATCAGCGCTTTCGCACCGGCCCCGATTTTCCTTGGGCTGCGATAGGGGGCGGGCAAAGGCACTTTCCCCGTTCCCGATATTTTGCTTTCCCTATTGAAATATAAGAATAGTTCCTTTATAATAGCTGATGACAAAAAAAGACACAATGACGAAAAAAAAATCCGAAAACAATACCACACAAGCTGCACCTCCGCCATTTCTTTTACTATTGTTTTTCTTCTCAGGTTTCGCCGGCCTCTGCTACCAGGTGGTCTGGATCCGGGAACTGTCGCTTATTTTCGGGAAAACCAATGCCGCCATTACAGTAGTAGTCTCGGTTTTCATGCTGGGATTAGGCTTGGGCAGCCTCTTTTGGGGGAAACGAAAAATAAAGACCCAGGCGCTTTCCAAAACCTTTGCCTTCCTGCAATTCGGCATCGCCGGGGGCAGCCTCATCCTGCTGCTGGTTTTTCCTTTCCTGTCGCAAATTTACCAGGGCTTGACGCAGCAGTTTAATCTTCCCTATACGGTGGTATTGGTTTTTGTTTTTCTTATTTGCGCTGTACTGATGTTTATCCCCACTTTTCTTATGGGCGGCACATTCCCGGTGATCTCGCAAATATACATCCGCAAAGAAGCAAAAGTAGGACAGGGTATCGGCCTTCTCTACGGCGCCAACACCTTCGGGGGCATCCTGGGAGCGGGGCTGACGGGCTATTTCCTGATCGGCCTGATGGGGCAGAGGGAAACTCACCTAATCGGGATTTTAATCAATATTCTTTTGGGAATCTCGTTCCTGAAAATGAAAGAAAAGCAGCCGGTTAAAACAAAACCCGAAAAAAAACAAAAAAAACCGCAAGTTATCCCCGGCAGCGGCGATTCCCCGGTATCCATGCAAAAATTTCTCATCCTAACAGCCTTCCTGACCGGTTTTGCCGGGTTGGCCTATGAAATCCTCTGGACCCGGGCCTTGGCAACTTTTAATTCCAACTCTATTTATAGTTTCAGCAGTATTTTGGTGATTTTCCTGGCCGGTATCGGCATCGGCAGTTACATTTACAGTAAATTCCTGTCCAACCGTTTCCCTGCTGTACCTTTATTCGTTTCGCTGCAATTCATTATATTTTTCGTAGTGGCGGTAACAGCGGTTTTTCTCAATGATTTACCCACTTTTATTACTCCTTTTAGGGGCCTATTAAAATACCCTGTCTTGAGAATGGTGTTCCCCGGTTTATTTCTTTCTACGTTGATCATGTTCATACCTGCCCTGCTCATGGGTATCGTTTTCCCGCTTATTTGCAAAATGTATACCGGCTCCATTACCCATTTGAGAGAGCGCATCGGAAAAATTTACTTTTTCAATACCCTGGGCAGCATGGCGGGTCCGGTGGCAGCCGGGTTTGTTGTCATCCCGCTCTTAGGAGTAGTAAAAGGGCTTATTTTTGTTTCATTAATAAATTTTGCGCTGGCATTTTGGGGTTCTTTTTTCATCGAGAAGAGCGCCCAAAGAAAAAAATGGTCGCTGGCCGCGGTAATTATTTTTGCCGCCGTTATGCTGCTGCCTTTTATTCTAAAAAGGCCCTTTCACATCCTACCGCCTTCTATTTTTCGCAATCCCCAGGAGCAGCATGTGCTCAGGCATTATAAAGAAACCAGCGACGGTACGGTGGTGGTGGTGGAAGACACTAAAACCGGCGTGCGCGGTTGTTATGTGAACAACAGCGCGGTCTGCGGAGCCACTTACGATGCTTTAAAAGTGGTCCATTACATGGGGCATCTGCCTATGATGCTCAACCCGGAGGCTAAAAACGCCCTGATCATCGGTTTCGGTATCGGCGTTACGACTTCCGCGGTGGCCCAGCATCCTTTAGAAGTCATAGATTGTGTGGAAATATGTCCCGGTGTAAGAGAAGCGGCGCCTCTTTTTGAGAAATTCAACCGCGGGGTATGGAAAGACCCGAAAATAAACTTTATTGCCGGAGACGGCAGGAGTTATTTGCTGTTAACCGGGGAAAAATACGATATTATTTCCTGTGATCCCGTGCATCCCACCTTAGGCAGCGGCAGTTTATACAGCCGGGAGTATTTTGAATTATGCAAAGGGCGGATGAAACCGGAAGGTGTGATCAGCCAGTACTTCCCGCTGCACAACTTAACCGGCGCCGACTTAAAAACCCTGTTAAAAACCTTCCACTCTGTTTTCCCCCATTCCATGGTGTGGCTGGCCCAGACCCACGGTGTGCTGGTGGGTTCGCCCAGTGAAATTCGGTTATCATTTAAAGACATCCAAACCCTAATGGGCCGCATCGACGATCCTTTTTTCAAAGACCCCTATCTATTGGCTTCGACTTTGTTGATCGACCGGGAGGGGATAAAAACTCTTGTGGGCAATCATTCTTTAATCCATTCGGACAACCACCCTGTTTTGGAATACTTTTCTCCCGAAAGCGCCCGCACAGAGCATCATCAGTCCAATATTTCGTTATTGCTGCGCAGCCGGCAGCCGGCGGGTCAGTTGATTTCGGATGTTCCGGACCCTGTTTTGTTAGACAAATACATCCAGGCGCAGCAATTTTATATCCAGGGGATTTTGTTTCACAACAAAGGTCAAGGGCGGGAAGCCTTCCGGTTGTTCCAGCGGGCCATTTCGATAAACCCGGAGAACAAGGAAATCCATCTTTTTTACGGCTATTTAAGACAGCGACCCCGCGGCGCGGGGAGCCTATGAGGGGCTCTTTTGATTCTCAATAAATAAAAGTTTTGATCAAACTTTTACAAAAGTTTGG
>JAGLSW010000044.1 GCA_023135565.1 Candidatus Aminicenantota bacterium
GAAGAGGGCGAAAAACAAGTGGATCAAAGGAAGATCGGGAAAATTGAATAATGCTTAAGGCAACAGTATTGGGCGGCCCTGCCGGGGGCCAAACTTTTGAAAAAGCTTGAACAAAACTTTTGTTTAAAAAAGCGAAAAGCCCCCTATAAAAGCTTTGAATTTTTTCCAAAACTGAATAGTTACACCGGCAATTCTTGACAATCCTTTTGGGTTGTGTTAAGAGATACTCTTAAATGCTTCAACAATCCATTTGGATTTAATAAAAAATGATGCTCCTGTATCGGGGATTTGAATCATATGCGGCATGTTGTTTATTACCGCCATGCCGCGGCATAACTGGAAAAACTACCATGAAAGACATATTCCCTTTAGCCGATAAGTTAAGGCCGGCCGGCCTGAAAGATTTTACCGGCCAGGAACACCTCACCGGCAGCGATAAACTCATTCGCTCTTACATAGAAAACAAAAAATTGAGTTCCTTGATCTTCTGGGGCCCGCCGGGCACAGGCAAAACCACCCTGTCCAGGATAATCGTTAAAGAGCTCGATTTTCCGGCGGTGGAGTTTTCCGCCACCATATCGCGCATCAACGAAATCCGCGATATCATGAAACAGGCGGCCCAGGTTAAGCAGGTGCAGGGCAAACCGTTAGTGGTTTTCGTGGATGAGATTCACCATTTTAACAGGCACACCCAGGACGCTTTTCTCCCCTACGTGGAACGTGGGGATATCCTTTTGTTGGGCACCACCACTGAAAACCCGGCCTACAAGATCAACCGTGCCCTGCTTTCCAGGATAAAAATCCTGGAATTTTTTATTTTAAACAGCGACGATTTGAAGCATATTTTGAATAAAGCGCTCACTTTTATCAAAGCGGAAACCGGGGTGGAAATAAGTCTGCCGGGAAAGATAGAGAATATTGTTTTTAACTACAGCAATGGCGATGCGCGGCGGTTTTTGAACCTGATCGAGATTATTTTTAATATTGTTTCGGAAACGAAGCAGCCGGTGGACGAACAAATGGTTCTGGATGTCATTCAAAACAAAGTAAGCGCTTACGACCGTACCGGCGACGACCGTTACCGATTGATTTCCGCTTTTCACAAGAGTGTGCGCAACTCCGACATAGACGCTTCTCTTTACTGGCTTTACCGCATGATGGAGGGCGGCGAAGACCTGCTGTTTATACTGCGCCGCATGATCAGGATATGTGTAGAAGACATCGGTTTTTCCGACCCGGAAGCGTTAAAAGTTTGTTTGTCCGCCAAAGAGGCTTATGAGTATTTAGGTTCTCCCGAAGGCGATCTTTTTTTAACCCAGGCTGCTATTTATTTAGCTGCCGCACCCAAGAGCAATTCCCTCTACCTCACCGAAAAGAAGATGAAAAAGATCGTGGAAAAGTACAAAAACCTGGAAGTTCCTATTCACATAGTCAATCCATCGAACTTTATAGCCACCGGCAAAGGAGCGGGGAAAGAGTATGTTTACGCCCATGATTTTAAGGAGAAGACCACGGCTATGGAGACCATTCCCGGTGAGATCGAAGAGCGGGATTTTTATGTGCCCAATGAATTGGGATTTGAAAAGAAGATCGAGGCGCGGATCAATTACTGGAAAAAAATAAAAGCCGCCCTAAAGGGGCGTGTCTCAGGGTAGAAAAGCTTATCGCTCAACAAAAGTTTTGGTCCGCGGCAAGGGGCAGCGTGTGAGCGCTTTTGCTTCTCACTAATCAAAAGTTTTGATCAAACTTTTTCAAAAG
>JAGLSW010000440.1 GCA_023135565.1 Candidatus Aminicenantota bacterium
TTTCATGAAACTTTTGACACTACCCTATTTATATAGTACTAAACTACCTTCTTTGATGGTATAAAAGGTATTATTCCTTTTACATTGAAAAATGGTGATAGAGCCGCCTGTTCGTTTTATATAGAAAATTTTTTGCAAGTCGCCATTTAAATCGAATTTATAGACCGGCACTATCTTCCTGGCCCTGTCCTCCCCAAATTGAATATAAAAGAAGTTATTGTCGTCCCCGTCTATAAAAAAATTAACGGAAAAATTTATAAAGGCGTCATCATTTTTTTGGTACAATTCAAAAAGTTCTGCTTTGTAGCCTTTTATTATTTTTTCCGGCCAAATATTTAATTTCTTCTTCAATTTTCGATTTTCTAATAAGTATATAGTTGAGGAATTACGGATGTAGACTAAAAGCCGGTTGCCATCCAGTAAATCATATCGAAAATTTCTCCAATATGGGGAGCTATATACTATCTTAAACGCGGGTACCGGTTCGTAAAACAGGAAGCTGCGGAATTCCTTAACATCGAGCAGTACGCCGGTCAGTTCCATTTTGCTGTTAAATATATCTATCACCCCGCCGTTTTCCGAAGGTATATAGAGATTCCCATCTATATCTTGAGCCGGGTTAAAGGTAAACTTATACTCGGTTTTATAATCGATTATATAATCCCCTTTAAGGCTGAAAACCGTTATCCTTCTATTTTTGTAATCCTGGGCATATAACCGGTTCTTCCCGCTTATATTCAAATTCACACCGCCACTCCCCCGGTGTGTAGCAAATTCGCCCGGCCCTTTTCCTTTCCCCCCGAATCTTCCCTGGAAAACTAAATTTTTATCGTACTTGAAGATTTCGCAGAACACCCCGTCAAAAAGAAATATATTGCCGCTTCTGTCGGCTGTGACTGATCTTGCCAAAGCGATAAAAGTTTCACTCTCATCGTCCTCATTGCTGATCTCTTTGTATTTTTTAAGCGGTTCGTATTGAACGTTCTTCTCGAAACAGGTAGGTTTGGGGTCTTTTATTATCTCTATCTCGATACCGAAAGAGAATAGTGATAATATGATAATAGAAACTACAAAACAAAGGTTTTTTTTCATGTCGTCTACTCCATTTTAAGCCGGGCTTTAAGCCTAACGCCCGATCCATAATAACATTGTCTTTCTGACATAGGAAATTGTAGCAAAAAAATTTCGATTGTCAAGAGGTTTCGTAAAAAAAGTTTTTTTTTGCCTGAGCAGCAGGGGGCGAGTTTTGTTTTGTTGCAAAGATTTTTTAATCGTGAGGAAACCGTTTCGTATACGTCCATGGGCTGCCTAACATGATTTCATAAAGACGTCACTTTTCCTGCTGTTAGCTTAACAACCTCAGCTTATCGCTTGTAGGCCCCGCCTCACGCGCGGGGGGATACCGAAAAATTTATCTATTTTTGACAAACTGGACTGTTTGTATTATAATAAAAAGTTACAGTCATGAAGGTATGTATGGGCTTTTTTATATTACTTCTAATTCTCGTCGTCCGCTGACCGGTTTCTCCGAGAGTTTATTATATATGATATGTAACCGAATTAATGTGTATTCACAAAACCAGGCTATTGCAGACGGAGTAATTAGGGTCCAGGGCTAAATGGAGATCAGGGCCGGTTCCAACCGCCGAAACATGCACTTGACAAGGGCGGTGAATACAAATAGAATATAAAATGGAAAAAAAAATAAAAGCTGTGGTCCTGGCTGCCGGTAAATCCAAAAGGATGAAATCCGGCTTCACTAAGATGGCGCACAAAATATTGGGTAAAGAGATCATCAATTATCTTTTAGACGCTTTGATCGAAGCAGGAATAAAAGAAGAAAACATCGTACTGGTTGTGGGCGATAACCGGGCTGAGATCGAAAATGTGGTAAAACGAAAAGTGCAATATGCAGTGCAGGAAGAGCAATTGGGCACGGCCCATGCCCTGTTGAGCGCCAAAAAACAAGTCGAAAGTTTTTCCGGCGAGCTTATTGTCACGGTAGGAGACAATCCTTATATCAGCGCCGCGGAATTGAAAAAACTGATCTCCGGGCACAGGGCAAAGAAAGCCGCCTGCACGTTTATTTCCGCTGTTTTTCCTTTTGTGCCGCCGCCCTATGGCAGGGTTATTCGTAATGAAAAAGGCGACGTATTAGACGTGGTGGAAGAGATCGACGCCGCGGAAGAGCAGTTAAAAATAAGAGAAGTCAATTCTTCCATATATATTTTCGATAATAAAGCTGCTTTCCCCCTGCTTTTTGAAATCGGTAACGACAATGCCAAAGGCGAGTATTATTTAACGGACATCATCAAAATTCTCAAAAGCCGGGGCTGCGGCATTCATGCGGTCCAGGCCGGTGACTACCTGGTTTCCGTAGGCATAAACAACAAATGGGAGCTGCAGGAAGCCCAGGAAAAATTCAACCTGCGGAACCTCGAGCGGCTGGCGATAGAAGACGGGGTGACTATTCTTCAGCCGGGCAGTGTTACTATCGAGTTGGGAGTAGAGATAGGCCGGGATACTGTGATTTATCCTTCCACATACGCAGCAGCAGGAACGAAGGTCGGTAAAAATTGCCGCATCGGGCCCTTTGTTTTTTTAAAGGGAGTCACTATAGGCGACAACGAAGAAATTTCCTATGAGAAAAGGGTAAAATAAAAACGCTGCCCTCTTTTTATTAATTCCTCGTGAAAGTTTGCTAAAAAATCCAGTAATAGTTAAGCTGCCCTCCTCTTCCTGTGGGATTAATCCTTTCTAAAAAACCAAAAAAGATCAAAAAAAAACCACGAACACTGAACTCTAATTTTAAGACAGAAGGGACAGGTAATTAATATTCTGACGCGAAACGGCTCATAGCCCCCCCACGCGAGTGGGGTCCCTGCGTTAATAAAAAAAGCGGGGTAGGGGACTCGCCGTATTGGGCCGCGCCCGGCTCGTCTCCTCGAAGAAAATAACCGCGTCGAAATAATCGGGCACCCTGAACAGGTGCTGAACATCTTTTTCGCTGCCGAAAACCGAGTCGATGGATTTGAACACATGAGGCGCAGTGAACCAATCGTGAACTGCTCCCTGGCACGGAACAGGACGCAGGTCTAATAAAAAAATAGGCAGCCCGGCCCGGGACATGGCAGCGGCAAAGCTGCAGGGCACCGGTTTCATGTAGAAACTTTTGTACAGGAAAGGGGTTTTCGCTTCTGTGATAGTGACGTCCCGGGATTGAAAAGAACCCCGGTTGAATTCAAAACCGATGGCCATATAGTCATTTCCCAACGAACGACGCAAAAACATTCCCGACGGCCTGGCCGGGAAAGCCGGGTATTGGGCCGTGGCAATATGATAGTTGTGGGCCCAATATACAATCTTAGCGCCCGCCGGTTCGCTGTCCAATATCCACCTGATATTTTCCGCTATGGCCCGGTCCCGCACTTCTATGGCATCAAAATCGCTGGTATTCCCGGCCACCGCATAATCCACGAAACAACCCAGGAAACGAACAAAATGCCGCATCTTCGCCCATTCCCGAAAAGAAGAGTCCGGGGCCGGGGGCGTCGTCCCCCGCAAAGCAGACTTTTCACTAATATTTGGCGAAAGGCTTTTTTGATCGATTTGACCGGGAATGTTATCTACCGGCCCCTCATAGGGTGCGGGCGCCGCCCGCTCGAAATGGATCAGCAGCCTGTTGAGGTTCGCTTTTAACTCGAAACACTGCCGCAGCGAATACCGGTAGATGATGTTGTAAACCGCAGGGTTCCTGAGCACCGTAAGCATACGGGTAATATCTTCCTGTTTGGCGAAAGCCGGGTTTACCTTTTGTAGATAACGGCTGACGGCATCGGCGGCCACAGTGCAGCCCTGCACATCCACGCCGAAAAACTTTACTTTTTCCTGGTGTACCGGATCGGCATTGTAAGCCCGCATCCAGCGGATGAGAGCCAGCACTTCCTCGGTATTCCACACCGTACCCAAAACAGCCGTCAGCCTATTAGGGTCGCCTTTGCCGTGCAGCACATATTCATTAACGGCAAAAGCATTGGGCAGGGATGTTTCCATGGCGAAAACAGTGAAACCCATCTCTTCAACCAGGAATTCCAGCAGCCGGTGTTTCATTTGAAATATTTCCCGGCTGCCGTGGGAGGTTTCTCCAAGCCCCACTACTCGCGCTACGCCGATAATCTTTTTTAAAGGCTGCAAATCGGCGAAACCGTGACCCGCTTCGGCGGTGCGCAGGGGCACAGCCTGCTGTTTCACCCAGGCCACTACCCCGGCCGGAGCCGGCCGGGCCGGCCGGGCCGGCGCGGCTTTTAAGGTGCAGCGGTGTTTCGAGCCGGAAGCCATAACCACATGTTCGGCTTCCAGACCGGGAGCGTCGAGGCGAATGCAGTAGGATATACCGGTGGGAACCGTGATCTCGAAACTGCCGTCTGCTCGCGGTTCGACACAGAACAGGTCGCTGCCGAAAAAATCCAATTTATTGGCAACGACGTAGGTATGGCGGGGGATTTTACCCTGTGCTGCTTCGACTTTACCTTTAATAGTAAAACCTTCCCCTGTCAGCGGGATAACGAGATCGCGGGTATCTTTCGCATAATTACGCAGCGGCAGCCCCGCGGCTGTTAATCCCGGCGCCGCGGCGCTTAACATATAAGTTCCTCGCGGCGGCATATGGAAAGCGAATTCGCCCTTTTTACCGCTGCGGGTTAATCTCAGGGCGGTCTCCATATAAAAGGTTTTGATAATCACCAAAGCGCCGGGCGCCGGTTTTTTATCTTTGTCTACTATTTTCCCGGCGATAACGATGGTTTGCGGACCCGGTTCAGGCAGCGTCTCGATAGAAAAATCATCCACCCAGCCTGTGCCGCTGCCCCTCATGCGGGCGCCGAAATAGAGCGTTTCCGCTTCTCGTGGAATATCCATCTCCACGCTGTATTTTTTCCACTCGCCGCTGCCTTTGGGCGCTTGCCGGTAGGGTAAAGCCGCTGCCGAAACCGGGTCTCCTCCGGCAGTGGCGCGCATGAAGAGAGGGAAGTATCCTTTTAGGTCGCGGGTTTTCATCTTTGTCCACAGGCGGATTCGTTTGCCCCGGAAAGGCGCAGCCGGGACCTGGGCGGCGGCAAAACCGAAAGCCCCGCGGCTGATGTCGATGATCTCTTTTTCGAAGCTGAAACAGAGGCTTTGTTTCCCCCCCGCGGCTTCTTTTTTGTCTAATTTTACCCGGAAACCTTCGCCGCCGGTAGACCAGCCTGCCGGTTCCGGTTTTTCAAAACCGAAGTCTATATTTTCCCCGGCGCCTGATGCAGTCAAGCAGCCCATCAGGATAATAGTTATCAAAAGGTATATTTTATTCATATTGCCTCCTAAGATTAAATTTTAGTATACCACGGATTTTCATTAAAATAA
>JAGLSW010000441.1 GCA_023135565.1 Candidatus Aminicenantota bacterium
TTATACTGGCGGACGGACGCTTAATGGGAGACAGGAAAAGGGGACAGTCCAATAAAATCCCTCAAAATTGTCTAAAACTAAATAGTTATGAAGAAAAGCATTGACAATGTATGAATAATGTACTATATTATGGGGGAGCGCTTTTTAAGACTGTGCCCGAAAAGCGGGCGGCGCCCGCAGCCTATGAGGGGCCTTTGCAGTATATTACCGGCCGTGAAACGGCAAAAAAGCAGGAGGCAAAAATGATACAGGCAGATGCCACGTTAACTGTGAGAACAAATAAAACATTAAAAGAAAGAGTTGGGAAAATATTGAACGAATTGGGATTAAATCATTCGACTGCTATAAACATGTTTTATCACCAGGTATTAGCCAAAAAAGGAATCCCTTTCGACGTCAAAATCCCGAATAAAGAGACAGAGGAAGCGTTGAGAAATTCACGTGAAAGAAAAAATTTAACGACTTACAAGGATAGTGATGAGTTATTCGAGGACCTGGGCATTTAGATGTTGACAATCAGGGCAGAGGGAAAATTTAAGAAAGATATTAAAAGGTTATCTAAGTCAGGTTCAAAGGATATGTCAAGACTTAAAAATGTTATACAAAAACTTGAAAAGGAAGAAAAGCTTGAGAAAAGATATAAACCTCATCTTTTATCAGGTAACTGGAAAGACCATATGGAATGTCATATTGAACCTGACCGGCTTTTAATATATCGCATAGATAAAACTTATAATGAATTGATATTAGTGCGAACCGGTTCTCACTCCGATCTTTTTTCTTAATAAAAATTTCTATGACAAACAAAAAAATACCGGCCCCCGACGATGAACCCAATGAGGGAGGTCCCCGGCAGCCCCACTGCGTGGGGGAGCGTTTAAGTTGCATCCTCAGTATGGAGTGTTTTACTATCGGTTATGGAACTCCAAACCGGGGCTAAGAGAGTGGGAACGCCGTCCCCCGCCGGAGGCAAGAAAGAAAACTTTCACAGGATTTAAATAAAGAATTGACAAAAGTTCTAAAATGATGCATATTATAGAAGGAGGTTTTAGTGCAATTTGTCAGGAAGATTATCGACAGTAAAAGGCTTGAGAATGTAGTAGATTTGCCTATAGAATTCAAAGGCAAAAAGATCGAGATGCTGCTGCTTCCCATAGCGGCGAAAAAAAAAGCGCCCAAAAAAACATTTAACCCCAGGGAGTTCAGGGGAGCCGCGAAGATAGACGAAAAAACTTTAAAGAAACAGTTAAGCGAATTACGAGAGGAATGGCAGAGATTTGAGTAACGAAAGGTATTTAATCGACACCAACATTTTAATTTACTATTTCAATGCAGTAATCCCTGAGGACAATACTTTTGTTGATAAGATATTTGAGGAGAGCTTCAATATCTCTGTAATCACGAAAGTGGAATTTTTAAGTTGGAGAGGTTTTCTTGACGATGGGGTTTCTTTCTCAAAAGCCGGACAATTCGTTAAAAACGCTCACATTTTAAACTTATCGGACGAAATCGTTGACGCCGCGATCCGGATCAGGCAGGAGCGCAGGATTAAAATAGCAGATGCGATTATTGCAGCTACAGCTAAAGTGAATGAATTAATCCTCGTGACCAGGAATACAAAGGATTTTAAAAACATCGACGTAGAAATTCACAATCCCTTTGATGAAGCACTGTAAGTAATAGTGGGGTTAGCGCTTTAACGCAGCCAGCACAACCGGGGACGAAGCCTCGACCGCCGCACCCGACGAACTTAAACGAAAAAGACGACTGTCCGCCACTACTACATTAAAATGAGTATAATCGGCATAATTGACCTTGCCCGGCGGGCTGATTTCCACCTGCGCCGACGGCCAATAACGGGCCGGCGTGCGCGCCACAAGAGATACCAACGGTACGATCAACACTACTTCTTCAAGGAGTTTCCCGGTGACGGTTAAGGAACAAGAAATACTCTCCCCGGGGGCAAGGCTATCTCTTTTTAATACACAGCGCGGTCCCCAGGCAGGCCGGGCCAGACCGTCGGAGATAAGCAAATCCAGGGGCCGGGAGTCGGAAAAACCCTCCGCCGCATAAGCGAAATCCTTAATCAAAGGGATTCCCGCCCCGGTTTTATTGTCCAAAAGGGCGCGGGGAAAAAAGAAACTAAAATCCAATGCATCCACAGGCGTATCGCTTTTATTACGAATGGTGATTTTGCACTGCAAGCCGACCTGCCCCGGGCCCGGCGTTTGCCCCCGGTATTCGGTCTCGATCTCGATATCGCCGAAACGCAGTCCGCTGCCGGTGTGATACATATCCGCGGGGCCTAAATAAGTATCGGCATATACGGCAGCGCCTTCACCGTCCGCCAGTTCGATACCCGCCCACTGCAGCAGGGCTTCCTGCTCCTTTTGGATTATTTGCGGCTTTTCCAGCGTTCGCGGTTCACGGCAGGGGAAATTTTCCGGCACCGAAACAGGGGCGCCCATCTTTGCTCTGCCGCCGAATACCGGCCAGAAAGGCCCCGGCTCGATGTTGATCTTTTTTAACTGCCAGCGAATGGTGCATTTGGCCGGAACCCCGGGGCCGGAAGCCACCAGTATAGAACGGTTCAAAATAGGCACTAAGTTGCGCGACTGCGGCATATCGCGCTCAACGATCCACACCTCGGACTCTTGGGCAGAACTGTAAAGTGTCATGCTGCAGCTAACAACCGGCAGCCAGGCGATTAAAAAAATCAGCCGGGCTTGCAAATTCGAAAGTGCCATTTTTAGAAAGTACCACCGTACCCCCAATAGCCCCAATAGCCGGTTAGACCGGACGCGGTATTGGTTTGGGAATAGGCAACGGACATGGGCAGATGCTTGAACAGGGTTTTGTACCAAAATTGCGGGTTCGAGCCTTCGGAAGTGACCATGGGCAGGTTAAGCACCCCGGCAATATAAACCCGGGGCCGGTGGTGCAGGATAGCTGCTTTCAGGGGATCGTGGAAAGTCTGGCAAGAGTTGATCAAACACACACAGCCATTAAGTCCTTTAAACAAAGGGCTTGCCGGTATATCGGTGGAGTTGATCTGGGTGCCGCCCTGGTAGAGGGTGGAATGGCCGCCGTGACCGATATTGTTCCAGGCCACGAGATTGGCATCGTTACGCAGGTAATTGAGCACTTTGGTCTTGCTGCTCTGGGTAGGGCCGATGAGTTTGGCCGCGCTGCCCAGGGCCAGCTTCATCAAGAAGTACACCTGGTTGGTGGCGTCTTTAGCGGTCACTACTTCCGGGTAAGCCGTGTTGGCTAATCCTTTGGCAGTGGGACCGAGGGCGTACACAGGTATCCGGTACTCCCGGGCCAGCCGGTAAATTGGCAGAGCACTAAAAGAAGAATATTCTTTAGACAATTTGGCAGTGGTGGCGGTATTTAGAGTCAACTTTTTTCGTTTAGCCGCACCATGGTCAACGGCAGCCGCGGGCCTAACCATAGTAGTTTTTTTGACTGTGGTTTTACGCTGTAGGGTCGTTTTTTTGAGAGCAGTCCGGGAAATTACAGCCCGGGGCATAAGGACTCTCGATCGCTTCAAATTGTTCCTGCCGCCCTCAGATGAAATCACCAATTCCAACTGTTTTTCCTCTGCGTACCAGATATTCTTGTACTGGAAAACAAGCTTGCAAAGTACGGTTTTTTCGTTTCCTTTTTGGCCTTTTAGTTTGAAACTGCTGTGAATCTTGTAACTCTGGTTGTAAAGCTTGCCCAGTTTAGATTTCACCGCCTTTAAGGTCAGGCCCTGCATGGTGCTGCTGCTTAATTTGGAAGTATTGCTTTTAACGGTAAAACGGGGAGCAGCGGGGAAAAGAGCGCTGAGTTTTTTGCCCGACTGCACATAGAGTTTGTTGTTCCTGACTACTATGGTTTTTCCGCCTTGCAGAGTCATCCCGGCAGTCCCCTTTTTTTTGATTACCTCCAGGGGGTCTTTTTCGGCTGCCGGTGCAGCCAGGGAAAGCCCTGTCATTAGCACCAGGACAACAGCCCATAAAACGAACCTACGACACACTACACAAAACTGATTTTTTGAAAGTTTTTTCTTTTTCATAATGAATATATATTAAACAAAAGAAAAAAAAATTGCAACAAAAAAAAAATTATTTTGCCTCCGGGGATGCGGCGCACCCACCCTCTAAGCTGCTTCGCCGCAAGAGGCAGCGTGCGAGCGCCTTTGCTTCTAAATCATAAAAAGTTTTGATCAAACTTTTACAAAAGTTTGG
>JAGLSW010000442.1 GCA_023135565.1 Candidatus Aminicenantota bacterium
TCAAACTTTTACAAAAGTTTGGCCCCCGGCAGGGTCGCCGAAGGTAAGTCAAAGAAGGCAAGTAAAATGAGTAAATATTTAAAAATTAAACTAACTACATTATTTATTTTGTGCCCAGCCTTAATAATTATGGTTTTCTCATTGGCATCGGCTGAAACAGAACGGTTTTACGTAGGAGAAGCTGTTTGCCGCCAATGTCATCACCAGGAAGGACGGGACCAATTCAGCCGCTGGTATTTATCCGGACATGCCCGGAGTTATGCTGCGTTGGCCATGCCTGAGGCTGTGGAAATCGCCATGCTTTCGGGCATCGACGTCGATCCTTTCGACAGTCCTATTTGTTTGCAGTGCCACGCCACCGCTTCCGATACTGAAGCGTGGCAGCGGGATGAGGCGTTTTTTTTAGAGGACGGCGTTCAATGCGAATACTGTCACGGTCCCGGCAGTGAATATATCGATGCGGCGGTAATGGCCGACCGGGAAGCGGCGGTAAAGGCCGGGTTAAAAATGCCCGGAGAAGATTTTTGCATAATCTGTCATAAGGCCAAAGGCTCTCATACGTCGGTGCTAAAAACCGAACCCTACGATTACAAAACATTTCTAAACCGGGTGTCGCACCCCGGGAGAGGCGGTGATAGCCCCGACGGAGGCGGCCCTGTCCCCGACAATGACCTCGAGGCGCAGGCGCAGGATTCTCGATACGTGGGTGCGATGGTATGCGCCCGTTGCCATAAAGGAGCAGGCAAAGGGTATGTCTTCAGTAAGTGGCGTCTTTCGGCCCATGCCGACGCTTATGCAGTCCTGAGTACGAAAAAGCCCTGTGCAAATGCAGGTAAACATCGTGTCAAAGGTAATCCGCAAAAAACTGCCTTGTGCCTCAATTGCCATGCACCGGGACAGGGGGCCGAAGCGGTACGGGGCGTGCAGTGCGAAAGCTGCCATGGTCCCGGGAACAAGCACGTACAGGACGTTGAAAGGCGCGGTGCCGCCGCCGCAAAAACAGGACTGGTGAAACCGGCACGTAAAACCTGTATCCGCTGTCATACCGGCAAAAATTTCGACTATGGGCAGATGAAAAAAAAGCTTTCGCATTGTAAGCCGGGAACTTCCGCGGCCAAAACCGCTGCCGTTACCTACAAAACTCCCTTTAGCCTGGCTCTCTCCCCGGACGGCAAAAGGCTGTTTGCCGCTTGTGAAGCCTCCGACAGCCTGATCGTGGTAGACACCGGGACACAAACCGTAATAGCGGAAATAAAAGTACAAAACCAACCCCACGGCGTATGCCTCTCTACCGACGGCAGGAGAATTTTTGTCGGCAATCGCGGTTCGGATACCGTTTCCGTCATCGATGCCGGTAGTTATAAGGTTTTGAAACATATCCCCGTAGGAGACGAACCCCATGGCCTGATAACAGGGGTTGATGATAATATGCTTTATGTGGCAAACGCCGGTTCCTATGACATATCAGTCGTGGATATTAACAGGGACGGCCCTGCCCCCGGAGCTGGCGGCGAAGTAAAACGCCTGTCCGCCGGGCGCGGCGCCTGGGCGGTTAACCGCTCCCCGGACGGTAACTCTGTTTTTATTACCAATAATCTTTCTCATTTTGTTAAGTTTCGCACTCCATCACGGTCGGAAGTGACTGTAATCGACACGAAGCGGTCTGTAGTGGAGAACCGCATCATGATCCCGGGAGCCAATTTGGTTCAAGGCATCGATTTTTCCCCGGATGGAGAATTTGCCCTGGTTACTTTACTGCGGACAAAAAGCCTGATCCCCATTACCCGCGTCATGCAAGGCTGGATGATTACCAACGGCATCGGGGTTCTCTGGAAAGATGGCCGGGTAGACCAGCTTTTATTGGATGAGCCGGGCCATTACTTTGCCGACCCCACGGATTTGGTTATCACCCCTGACGGCAAGTATGCGTATGTTTCCGGCGGGGGCATCGACGCAGTGGCAGTCATCGACCTAAAAAAAATGAAAAGAATATTGCGAGATGCCGGTGAGAACCGGCGTCGAAAGGTGCTGCCCAACCACCTGGGTATATCTACCGAATACGTTGTCAAACGAATTGCCGTGGGCCGCAGTCCCCGCGGACTGGCTGTTTCTAAAGACGGACGGTTTGTATATGCCGCGGACGGGTTGGACGATACCATCTCTGTCATAGATGTGGGCAAACAAGAGCGTGTCGCTGTTATCGACCTGGGAGGGCCAAAGGAAATTACCCTGCAGCGTGCCGGAGAACGTATATTTCACAGTGCGGAAATAACCTTCGGGCGGCAGTTTTCCTGCCATACCTGTCATCCTGACGGCGGCATAGACGGGATTACCTATGACATCGAGCCGGACGGCTTAGGAGTCAACCCGGTGGATAACCGGACGCTGCGGGGAATCCTGGACACCGCACCTTTTAAGTGGACTGGAAAGAATCCTTCATTGAGTCGCCAATGTGGACCCCGCTTAGCTGTATTTTTTACCCGCATCGACCCTTTTACCCCGGAACAAGTAATCGCCCTCGATCGCTACATCTGTACGATCCCGCGAAACCCCAACCGCTATCGAAAAGGAGACCGGCTGACCGCGGCACAACGCCGGGGCAAACAACTATTCGAACGCACCCACACCAACAGCGGGAGTGAAATCCCGAAAGAAAACAGGTGTAATTTCTGTCATTCCGGGCCATATTTTACGAACCGGGAAATTGTCGATGTAGGCACCCGTTCCCCTATCGACACCCACGGTAAGTTCGATGTTCCTCACCTGAACAACATTTACGAAACTCCTCCCTATCTTCATGACGGTAGTTCGGATACATTAGAAGAAATCTGGACCCGGTTCAATCCCGAAGATAAGCATGGGGTAACCAATGATATGACTAAAGACCAGTTGAATGATCTTATCGAATATTTGAAAACGCTTTAAATACCTCCGGCGGCCCTGCCGGGGGC
>JAGLSW010000443.1 GCA_023135565.1 Candidatus Aminicenantota bacterium
GGCAAAAAAAATCGCTGCCTGCGCTGTTGACTGAACCAGGAACCCGAAATGTTTTCCAATTAAGCCCAAAAAAGGAAAAATGGTATAATATAAGAAAATTAACAACTAATATAGGAGATAAAAATGAACACAAAACTAAAGCACAACAAAAATTCGCAAACATTGGAATTATCAGCAGGCGTCGATCTGCATGATGAGCATTTCAATGTACATACCATCGATCAATATGAAAAAAAATGTGACAGCAGAAAAATACCAACAAACGAAAAAGAAATCAGAAACTATTTCGAACCATACAGAGACCAAAACATCACCGTCGCCGTGGAAATTGGAAACCCAACATTCTGGTTTTGCGATATACTCGAAGATATGGGGATTAAAACATTCATCGTAAATACTCTCGAATATAACCGCACTTCTAATTCAAAAAAGAAAAACGATAACAGGGATGCAAAAAATTTGGCATTTGACCTGAAAAGAAAAAATTTACCGAAAATGCCCGTCTTTAAACCGGGACATATACAAAAAGAACTCAGAAGCTTGATTATTCACCGAAATCAATACATTAAAGATCGCGTTAGAACTACAAATCGTACTCATTCATTTCTAAGGGGAAGAGGTATTAAGGTAAAGAAAAGATCTCTCAGGGATAGCTTAAAATATTGGGAAGGACTTTTCGCACAACTCAAAGATGAGAAAGACTCTGATTTCGTAATGGCAAAAGTAAGACTCTATCATCAGGATTTCAAACTATTTATGGACCATATCAAAGTGATTGAGAACCGCATTTATCAAATAATTAAGGCCCATTACCTCAGCACATTTAACCGCCTCCTCACTGTACCTGGCATCGGATTCATTATTGCCTGCTCACTGATCGCACTGGTAGGCGATTGGAAACGGTTCAAATCCGCTAAAAAATTTGCCGCCTATTTGGGCGTAACACCGGCAACACGCATAACAGGAGGCAAAAAACTAAAAGGACATGGACTTATTACAAAAGAAGGTTCACCATTGGTGAGAAGCTATCTGATACAGGGGGGGCTATGTATTATTCGCAGTGTGAATCAAAAAGCAAAACCACTACAAACGTGGTATGAAAATATAAGGATAAAAAAAGGCTGGAAAAAAGCAAGAGTCGCGTTGGTCAGAAAAGTCTGTGAGGTTATCTTTGCTATGATTCGAAATGAAACAGAGTATGACCATTCGCTTTTAATCAAAAATAGTAAACCAGTGCTTTAATTTTGGCTTGAAAATGGGAACGGTTCGCTGCAGTTCTATTAATGAAGGCGATTCCAGAACCCCGGAACATCCCGCTGCGTTACTTTGCCTTCGAGGCATCACAATAAAGTTTGGGAGTTCCGGGCCGGGATCATCATCTTGTGTCCCCTTATTATATCGTCACGGGGTGAACACGTATAGCAGAATAGAGAATCCCTTTCATGTGGATAGCTTTACAGGAATATGGAAGAGGCTTCATTAATAAACGCCAGGATCGTCATTTTAGCTGCATCAAGAGACTCTTGCCCGCAATGTCAGTAAATCGCAACTATCTCTGTGAAGATAGAACAGAAAAAATTTATTTTTTTTTGGTAAAACACTTGACTTTTATCATAGCAGTAACGCACCGACCCTATATTTTTGCTCACTACTTAATTAACGGGAGCAGGAGCGGAGAGCTGCATCATTAATGCCGGGTCTGCAAAATACAACCTGAGGCGGGTCATTTTGAGTCTGTTTTTCTTATCCACTTTGAAATTGTAGAATCCGATACCGTCGGTCTTTAGCAATAACGCATCGGTGGAACGGTCATGAAACTCGATAACTATCCTTGAAACCGCTGTTTTGTTTTCGGTATCGACAGACAACTCTTCACAGTGTATTGTTTCGATAGCATGGGTGTGCGCCCCTACCAGGAAATGTTTCCAGGTAAACAAATCCATAGTCGGGTATTCGGGGAGCGGGAAGTACACCACTACCATAAACTCCGGGGCCCAATATTCATCCATCATGTCGATGGATTCTGCATCCTGGCCATACTTGTTGTAAGTGTCATAATAATTATCCATAAACTCAACTACCTTACGGGAGCTGGTATTTCCTTTTACTGTTTCATCTGCCGAAACAGCCCCTGCAAAAACAAATAAAACCAAAACCAATGTTGTAAATAAAGTTGCTCTTTTCATTTTTACCACCTTTTTAATTAAAATTTAAATTTGGAGTTCCTTATGGCCATGTTGAAGCACCGATCGCTATTTCCATCTTTTTTTGCTTCATCATATGCTCTCCGTGTACTCTTAGCAATTTTAATGCCAAAATCCACATAATTAAGAGAAAACCGTAAACCTTTGATAGGAAATAGTTTAGGAGTAGAATTTTGGTGGGGTGATAATTCACAAGACGCGAACCCATGCAGCAAATATTGACGCCCCGGTCCTGGTTTTGGGTGCTGATTTATCGTTATTCATCATTCTTAACAGCAATTGTCAAAATGTTTACATTGACAAGAGGAATTGCTGCCCTTTCCATTGCACAATAACCAACTGTCAATAATGAAATAGGCGATTAAAAAACAAGATCACTATAGGTCGGTGGAGAAGCTCCAGGAGTTTGTCGGGTTTCAATCCTTGTTTTAATGGAAGTACCACTTAAAGGTCATTTGTGGTTCTCTATTTCTGCGACTAAAGTGGACCCCTTTGTCAAG
>JAGLSW010000444.1 GCA_023135565.1 Candidatus Aminicenantota bacterium
GGCTGTGCCGCTGGCGAGTTGACCTGCGATCCAGGAATATGAGCCTGCTTCCGCGTCTATATCGGCTGCTATAGTGCCTATGGATTGGTCGCCCACCCATAGGGTGATTTTGACACTACCGGCTATCCTGTGCGCATTCCAGGTGATATTCTGTACAGTACTCTGGGTCCAACTTTCACCGCCATTGGGTGATAAAACTTCGATATAAGGAGCATCATCTATAGAAAAAATATTACTGTCTCCTGTAACCGCACTATCTATGGTCTGGACGGTGATGGCGTATTGCCCGGTTGTTAGATCAGCGGGGACTATCCAGGCAAAACTGCCGCTGTTGGGGGTTGAGGGGGTTATCTCCCGCACCTGGACGCTGCCCTGGAAAAGCAGAATCTTAACAGAATCAGCCATTTCGCCTGTGCTGCTCCAGGTGATGTTTTGAGAAGAACCTTTGTCCCAGGTCTCTCCTCCGATAGGATTGGTGACAGTTATAGTGGCGAGCCTACTCGCCTTAAAACGCAGGCCCCGTTCATTGTAGGAAAAAGTGCCGGTGATTTCCTGGGTGGAACTTTTTTCTATTTGGGTTAAGCGGTTTTGCTTATCCCAGGTGTATTCATAAGTGGGCGAAAGAGTAATGTTACCGCGGCTGTCGTAACTATAACCGCTGCTGAAACGGTTTTGAGTATCATAGGCGCGGGAGAACAGGGTGGCGCTGTTTTCCTTTGCCGTTAATAGGTTGCCGTAGGTATCATAAGTATAGTTATAGATTTTTCCCCCTGTATAGGAAGCAGAGGTTAGCCGGTAGAGACTGTCATAGCCGAAATTGCCGTCAAAGTTGTTGGCTGTCTGATCATCTATACGGGTTATATTGCCCACATTGTCATAGGTGTATTCGGTGCGGTATAAATAGACGCCGCTTTTCTGCAGCGAGGTTTGCCAGAGGTAACCGGTGGCTTTATAAGAGGCGGCAAAAACGGTGCTGTTCCCCGCAATAGTCAACGAAACGGGCTGTTTGTTAATGCCGTAAGCTGCTTGGCTGATCAGGCTCTTGGTAGAACTTCCATCGTAAAAGTTAAGGGTTTCCGGCATATTTAAACTATTGTTGGTATACTCGACTCTCCTGCCGCCGGGGTAGGTGATGGATTTCAAATTGTTGTTGGTGTCATAAGCGTATTCTAAAGTTTTATACTCAGATACAGGAAGATTGGGGATTTTATGCCTTTCCCGGGTAATGGAACCCATGGCATTGAATAGAAAATAGTCCCGGAACCAATCTTTATTGCTGGATATTTTGGTTACCCGGCCTTTTGTGTCATAGGCATAGGTAATGGTTTCATCACCTGAACTGAGGTACTTCAATTGGTTGGAACTATTGTAGGTATAGGTGTGGGGTACGCCTCCCCAGGTTTTCTGCTGGAGATTATTTTCACTGTTGTAGGTATAGGAAATCAAACCGGTTTCAGGGTGATTTTCCGAGGTGACCTGATCCAGGCCGTTGTAAGCATAGGAACGGTTCCGCGAATTGTTGTACTTTGCCGCTGTCAGCCTACCAATATTATCATAGGTATATTCCGCATATTTGAGCGTGGGGTCTTTTAATTTAGTAACCGATCCGGGCAGGTCTTCATAATAAAAAACCGTTTGCTTCGAATTGGCGTCTGTTACTGTCTTCTGGTCGCCGCTGTAAGAGATACCGGTTATTTTACCCAGCGGGTCGGTGATTTTGGTAGGAGCGCCTACCGCATTCCTATCATAGAGGTACTTATGAGTCGAGTTTGTGCTCCCTTTGGTCTCTTTAACCACCCGCCCTTCCGCGTCCAATTCTTTACGGTAGTAGAGAGTGATGCCGTCGCCGAACTCCTCATATCCGGTATCCCGGCCCATGCCGTCCCAGTATTTTTTCAGGCTGCTCTGACCCTGTGCGATGGCCACATAGTTGGTAGACCAGGAAGCGGTAATATCATTGAACCCGCTGGGCATGTCTATAAGAGTGATACGCCCCAGGTTGTCATAAGTAAAACGCAGCAGGCCGCCGTGTTGATTGGTCTCTGTTTCAATGGCGCTGTTATACTGCGATATGGAGCGGGTTAATTCGGTATAACCGGGCCGGATGAGTTCCGAAAGTACGCCGTAACTATACTCGTAGGTTTCAGTGCCTGCGCTCCCGGGCAGGTTGATGGTGATGGTTATGTCATTGGGGTTATAGCCGGAATAAGTATAGTCCCAATCTAAGTACGTGCTGCCGCTTTTCCAGCGCCTGATTTTTTTGATGGCCCCGCATTTACCGGTCTCTGTATAATAAGTGGTCTGGGTCTCTTTTAACTTAGTACCGCTGCTGCTGTAGACCGTTTCATTCCCCACCTGGGAGATCATGTATTTGTCGGCAAAAATAGTATTATTCTTAAAATAGTAATCCAGGGTCTTGTAATTTTTATAAGTTGTGCCCGAGGCGCCGCCGTAATATTTTATCTTTGTGAGCAGCCCGTATTCTTTGTAACCGGGGTCATAAAAATATTCTTCCCGGCTTTCTGCGTCTCCTTCCCTAATTTTTGTTACGCTCTCTACCAGGGTCGCTTTGATCTCACCGAAATGCTGGTCAAGCACAGTCCAGGGTTCGTTAGAAATTTGTTCGTAAGTCCACTCCATCTCTTCGGAATAAATTTCGGTAGAACTGTTTTTTTCGGTAAACCACTTCTTTTTCAATAATCCGATTTTCCAGGCATTTTCATAAGCAGAACCTTCAGGATAACCGTGGTATTCCGCCCGGGTATCGAAATCCGGTCCATTTACAACAACTATATCGTCCCCGGTCTGATAGTCGGGATATTTGTACGACCATGTTTTATAGGTGTCGGTAGGTGAAAATTTGATTTTTTTACTTGTGACCACATGAGTATAAAGGCCGTAACCATAGAAGTAGAACTTGTGCGGATCGTACTCATACTGCATGGTTCCGCCGAAAGGGGTGTTTATTTGAGATAATGTATATTTGCCGGCGTCGTTATATTCATTATAAAAATACTCGGAGGCGGATATTACGGGTGGATCGTAACTGGCCAACCTATAGCATCCGGTGACCGGGAATTGATCCACATTATATCTATAGGTTACCAACTGACCGCTGCTGTTTTTTACCTTTATCTCTTTTAGCCTGGGGTCGGCGGGCATACTGTCGTCTGTGTAAAAGAGCACTTCCCTATTCATACTGTCGATGATTTTTTCTAATATCGGGGTTTGCTGCCGGTAGAAAACTTGAATCTTATAGCCATAGGGGTTCTCGATCTCGGTTACCAGTTTTACAGACGAGCCGTTAATGAAAGCGCTCGCACCGAAAGTCCAGGTGGAGCCGTCTTTGAAATAGAGCTTGCTGTTCAACGTATCGTATTTTGAGAAATTTTTAGTTATGTGATCCGTGCCGGTGGGATAGGCTGTTTCCCAGCGGCCATCTGGGAACTCTATGGACGGTTCGTCGGAATAATAATTATGCACCCGGCCCATGTGCATCATCCAGCCCAAGCCTACCCAGGAGTAGGGATCCTGCTGCATGGTGTTGTCCGGGGAGGCAAAATCATCCCGGTAGATTTTGGAATTATAGACCCGCCGGACGACAAGATCGAAACCGTTGGGCCCGGGCAGCACGATGTCTTTAAAACGAAGCGTCAGGTTGCCGGTAAAAAGATCGATGTTCTCTTCCGGCACTGCGCCGTGAAAGCCGTGTTCGGGAATCATACCGATGCGGTCGAAAATACCGCTTTCCGCCCAAACAGGCATTATTAGAATAAAAAATAAAATTAAAAATAAGAAAAAATCTTTCACATTTTTCCACATCTTAAACCTCCGGGTAAAAATTATTTGTAATATTTTTATGGTACACCCACCATTATTAGCTTTTTATTCATATTGAAATGCCCTAAAAGCATTTGCAATCAACAAAAATGATTATTTTCGCAAATAAAACATATTTGCCGGTCCCCAAACTTTGTACCATTATTATAATGTAATAATTTGTTTATTTTGTCAACAACAAATGAACCGGTTATCCGGATTTAGCTCTTTTTAGCCTGCGATAAAATTACTTTGCCCCCGGGGGTGCGCCGCACCCAACCTCTTAGCCTCCGGCGGCCAAAACCCTTTTGAAAAAGGGTTCTGGACTCCCAAAACTTTTCATGAGCGATACGATTTTCCGTTACTCGAAAAACCACTCATAGCCTCCCCGCGCCGTGGGGCTTCGTGGTAAAAAAACTTTTGTCAATTCCAGGCGTTTTTTTCCCTTCATAGGTTGGGTCGCCGCCCCCTTTGTGGTATAATGACATCTTTAAAATCAAATTCGTAATGTAATAATGTTTTTTCAAGACTAAGCTTAAAAAAAAGCCACCTGGCGGTGGGAACTCAAAATACGTGCAACATGTTGTTCATTACCGCCATGTAATGGCATAGGTAAATCTTATGGAATTTAGTTCGCTGCTTTTTTTATTTCTGTTCCTGCCTATCTTTTTGCTCTTTTTCTTTTTGCTGAAAAAAGAGGCCCATAACTCCTTTTTAGTGATGGTCAGTTTGTTTTTCTATGCCTGGGGCGAAGGAAAATATATAATAATACTGCTCGTCTCTATCCTGATTAACTACGTCCTGGCCCTAACTATAGACCGCCGCCAATCGAAAAAAACCGCTAAACTGCTTTTCATCCTGGGACTGGCTTTTAACGTGGGCTTATTAGTAGTGTTTAAATATGCCAACTTCATCGCCGCCAACTTAAATATATCTATCTCTAAAAGCCCGATACACCTGCCTATCGGCATATCTTTCTATACCTTCCTGGCGATCTCTTACTTAGTGGACGTCTACCGCAAAACCCAACCGGCAGCAAAAAACCCGGTGGATTTTGCTCTCTATATTTCGCTCTTTCCCAAATTGATTACCGGGCCTATCACCCTGTACCACGATTTTGCCGCGCAAATTTCCCAAAAAAGAGAGCTTGCTTTAGACGACTTTTCTGAGGGGGTGAAACGTTTTATCCTGGGGTTGGGCAAAAAAGTATTAATCGCGGATACCCTGGCTAAAACCGCTAACCAGGTTTTCGACATCCCGGCAGCCCAGCAGACCGCGGGACTGGCCTGGTTGGGCATAATTTGTTACACACTGCAAATCTATTTCGATTTTTCCGGTTATTCGGATATGGCTATCGGCTTAGGCCGTATGCTGGGTTTTAAAATCCCGGAAAACTTCAACTATCCCTATATTTCAAAAAATATCAAAGAGTTCTGGACCCGCTGGCATATCACTTTAGCCAACTGGCTGCGGGACTACCTGTTCCTACCCATGGCCTATGCGGTGTCAAGAAAAATAAAAAAAGACCGGGTGCTCAAGATTAAGGCTGAAGGTTGGGCTTATTATATCGCCACCTTTTTTACTTTTTTGCTTTGCGGCATATGGCACGGCGCTAACTGGACTTTCTTCGTCTGGGGGGGGTACTACGGCATACTGCTGGTTATCGAACAGGCGGGTATGCGCAAATTCCTGAAAAAAAAGCTGCCCTCTCCACTGCGTTTGCTCTTTTGCCAACTGTTGGTGATTATCGGTTGGGTCTTTTTTCGCTCCCCGGATTTAGGTTACGCTTTCACTTACTTAAGCTCCATGTTCGGTTTCGGCACGGGAGACGGTCTGGTACATTATCCGGCTCTCTATTTTAATATGGAAGTTTTGTTTTTTATATCCATCGGTATTGTGGGTTCTTTCCCGCTGTTCCCCAAACTTAAAGCCCGGTACGAAAAGAAAAAAGGGCGCGGCTGGCTATGGGGTTATTCGATTTTGAGCACTCTTTATTTGACCTTTGTTTTGCTGGCAAGTACAATGGTCCTGGCCAGCGGCACCTATACGCCTTTTATTTACTTCAGGTTCTAAACGCCCGGCAGCCGCTTCAATCTTCGGGGTAGTATTCCACGTCGATGTATAGATGATCGCCATCCTTTACTGTGTAATCCGTACCTGGAAGGATCTTATCCGGGGCCTCACCATCATCATTTAGTGGAATTAATTTAACATTCACCCGGGCGGTCTTAGAGCCTATCCATGCCACTTCGAAAGTGAACGAATCTCCCGGTTCAATCAATTTAGATTCTCTATTGACTTCTGCTGCGGCACCAAGCTCGCCGATATTATTAAAAGTCAGATGCGCGACTCCACCCTGCATTTTGCAGCCCATCAGGATCAAAATAGCCAATAACATAATGGTTAAATAGAATATCTTTTTCATGGAACCTCCTTTTTTATTACCTAAATAATAAACTATATAATGATATACGGGCAGAAATCCTTAACGCGGATAAAAAACTTTGCCTCCGGCGGCCAAAACCCTTTTGAAAAAGGGTTCTGGACTCCCAAAACTTTTCATGAGCGATACGATTTTCTGCTACTCGAAAGCCCCTTATAGGCTGGGTGCGCCGTGGGTAAAATAAAACCGCTGCCCTTTTCTTGCGGCATATATCACCCTGGCACCGGGTTTCTTACTCTTAAGCTTTTGGGCAAACTCCCGGTACTCTTTTTCCGGGAACGGCGGAGCCGGTTTGGGGGCAGGCCCTTTAGTAATAATAAAGAACACAACGATGGCCAAAAAAAGAAAGAATGGCAAAGACAGTTGTTTTAGTAATTTACGATTCATGTTTTCTCCTTTGTAACAAGAATGAACAGGTGATTTTTTTAAAAAATTCATGTACTTCATTTAATATTGTACGGTTTCCGGGTAATATTACGGACGCCCCGCCGGGAGGCCGATACCTACTTATATTATACGGTTCAAAACAGGAAAACATTTAAAAAAAAATAAATCATGAGAGTTGACGGACGTTAACAAATATGTTAACATTTTTCTAATGAGAAAAATTGAATTTTATAAGACACACTTTATGGATTTGTACCTGGGTCTTGACGCTAAGACTCAAGAGAAGATAGAATTTGTTCTTGATATTGTTGGGAATGCCGATGTTATTCCAGCGAAATTTTTCAAACATATCTAAGGTTCGAGTGGGTTATTTGAAATACGTGTCAAATTTATCGCCAGTATTTATAGGATTTTTTGTTTTTTTGACGAGGACAAAATTGTGATTTTACTAAACGGATTCAAGAAGAAAACCCAAAAAACACCCAAAAAGGAGATAGCATTGGCCGAGAGACTTAAAAAAGAGTACTTTGAAGAAAAAAAAGGAGGTGTATCATGAAAGAATTAAAAGATGCCAGAACCTTTGAGGAGCTTTTGGATATAAAATATGGAAAAACCGGTACTAAGGAAAGAGATGAGTTTGACTTGCGATCTAAGGCTTTTATGATTGGGGAGATGTTAAAGGAGGCAAGGAAACAGGCCAGGATGTCCCAGGAAGAATTAGCGAGAAAGCCCGGGACGAAGAAGAGTTATATATCGAGAGTAGAAAACGGGAAGATCGATGTTCAATTATCGACGTTTTTCAGGATTGTTGAAATTGGATTGGGTCGTAAGATTAATTTGACATTGACGTGACATCCTGCTATTTGTACCAGTCTTAAGAATAACGCGCCTCGATATTCGCCTACTTATATTATACGGCTCAAAAGAGAAAAACATTTAAAAAATTTGACAAATTTAAAAAAAAGTAATAAAGTGTTTGCTTAACTTAGGAGGCTGAATGAACCACCAAAATGAAACCGGCAGCTTGATCGAAAAGGTTAGGCAAGAAACCCTCGACGCTGAAGAGCGGATTAGGGAACATATTATCGAAACCCGCCTCGAATATTCGCCTTTTCTCAGCGATTCGGCGGGCGGCAGCGTTTATCTCAAATGCGAGAACTTACAAATAACCAACTCTTTTAAGCTGAGAGGCGCTTTGAATAAGCTGCTCTCTTTGACCGAAGAAGAGCGCGAGAGAGGTGTTACCACTGCTTCTACCGGCAATCATGGTTCGGCTGTGGCCTATGGGATGGATAAGTTTAATATAAATGGGCTCATTTACCTGCCGGAAAACGCGGCCCAAACGAAGATAGACGTCATCCGCTCCTATAACGCCGAAATAAAATTTTTCAGCGACGACTGCGCCAAAGCGGAAGTAAAAGCCAGGCAGGTGGCACAAGAGAAGGGTATGGTTTTTGTTTCTCCTTATAATGATATGAAGGTGGTGGGTGGGCAGGGTACTATTGCCATAGAGTTGATGAGACAGTTGGAGAAAATCGACGTTGTTATCTGTCCTGTGGGCGGTGGCGGGTTGATCGGCGGTATCGCCGGGTATCTCAAATCCCATAACGAAAGAATCGAGATCATCGGCGCCCAGCCGGAGTACTGTACGCATATGTATGAAGCGATCAAAGCCGGGAAAATCATAGAAGTGCCAGCTCGACCTACTTTTGCCGACGGTGTAGAAGGGGCGGTGGAAGCCGGTTCCGTAACTTTCGATATTTGCCGGGAGTGTGTGGATGATTTTATACTGGTTTCGGAAGAGGAGATCAAAGCGGCGCTGCGGTTGGTGATGGAGAAGCATTTTATGCTGGTCGAAGGTGCCGGTGTTCTTTCTATTGCTGCTTATCTTAAAGCGAAAGACCGTTTTAAAAACAAGAATGTGGTGTTGGTTATCAGCGGTGGCAAGATCGGTTTAGATAAGCTAAAAAAACTTCTGTGCCCCACTCGCGTGGGGGGGCGATAAGCCGCTTCGCCGCAGGGGCAGCGTGTGAGCGCCTTTGATTTTAAATAATAAGAAGTTTTGTTCAAACTTTTTTAAAAGTTTGGCC
>JAGLSW010000445.1 GCA_023135565.1 Candidatus Aminicenantota bacterium
CAGATGAAAAACTCCTTGATAATATTCAATCTAAATATTCTATTTTTGAACACATCTTTTCACTGCTTTTAAGGAAAGAGCAAATAGATAGATTCGTAAAAGAATTGGAGCCTCTCGCTATCAAAAGAAATATTGCCCTTAACTCGCTTTATAAAATAAAAAACTCCGACAGGACAGACGCCACAGAGATATATGAAGAGGGTAGGAAACATTTTGACGAGGAGTATAAACAGTTCATAGACGATAGAGAAAAACCGCCTGTTGATGTTGAGTATCCAAATCGAAAATTATATGAACAATTCAGGCACAAATTAGAACCCGAACCAGGGAAATACTACCCTGACGTATTCTCTTTTTATTTAGAAAACAAAGAAAAAATAAGCTCCCATATAAAAGAAGTCGATAAAGAGAGATTAAAGGAACTAATTACACACTCGTTTTTCGAGGTTTTTGACCCGGGAGAACAAAAACTCTTCATGACCGAAAGGAGTGAGAATAGTTTTAGAGCTTCTCAGCATCTATGGCAATTTGGCGATTGCATAAGAATAGCAAGCGAGTTGAATATAGATATCTCCAAATATAAAGAAAAAATTATAAACTTCATCCCATTCGCGTTTAACGGTAGGCATTCGGAAGCAGTTTTTTTCCAAATCCCTGAGATGTCCGAACAAGAAATAAACACTTTATTGAATGTTTACAACGGGACCCGCGACGATGATTTGGCTGAGTTTCACCCTGAGAATCTAATAAAAGCAGTAAAAAAATATAAAATTCTAAAAGCAGTCCCAATTCTAAAAAGATTAGTCGAAAAATATTTTCAAGTACGTATTCAAGAGTCTGCGTTAAAGGCCATTGCCTCTATCCAGCCTGATGAAAAATATTTCAAAAATATATTTCAAAAATATCAAACAAAAAACGATAAAACCTTTGGCCTCGCAGAACTCGCAAACCAATACCTGGTTGAAAAGTATGAAGACAAAGAGGCAATTCGGTGGCGTTTCGACCAACTTATAATAAGAAATCATCCGTTCCGGGAACAAAACGATATACATGCTGTAGGTGCTCAAGAGCATGAATTAAGTCATAAAGAATTTGCCAGCCCAATCATGAACCTAAAGACTCACCAATATATCGAAAATTTCTTTGAATTGCTGGATAAATCATTCGAGATTTACGAAAAAGGGGAAGATTATTTTAAATATGCCAACTACCTATGGGAAATTACTCTCATCTATTTCCGAAATTTAAAAGAGCATCGATCCTACGAGCCTCTCAAAAAACTTGAAGACTTTGTCAAGGGAAATAAATCCCGGGGTGGCCTCAACTGGTTTACAGAGCGGCTGCGCGAGCTAAAACGCGAATATTTGAAATATATCGGCAAACCGCAGCATTTTTCAGACTGCATAAAAAAATATAATCATCTTAAAGAACGCCAATATATCGATATAGCCACTTCGAGAGATTTATTTGAAATCCTGAAAGATATTATCGAAACCGATCTCAGGAGATGGGTCGAAGGCGAAGGCGCTTATAAATTCATTCGACACGTAAAAGGACAGCAGGAAGATTTGATCCAGAAAACAATTAAAACCCAATTTGAAAACTGCTTATTGAAAAGAGGTTTCCGGGACGAAGAAATAAACATTCAAAGAGAGTCTCACCTCCTCGATAACATGAGAACCGACTTTTTGATTTATTATGGATTTATCGGTCCGGTCTTAATAGAAACAAAGCGGCTTGATAATGATGAAATAAAGAGCAAATCAAAAAGACAGCGCTACAGCAAAAAACTGAAGAAATATATGGAGGGAACCGGTTCTGAGTTTGGAATCTATCTAATTTTCAAAATTAAGGAGGGGCTTGATCTGGATACTTTACTGACGGAAGTGAGAGCTACCCTAAAAGATTATAATGATATATCTGTAATTGGACTCGATTGCATAAGGGAAGCTGAAGCATGTGAGTAACAAATATTTTTACAAGTTATTCAGGTTATATGAATATTATAACATATCTCCGGGGTCAGGTCATTTCAGGTTGTCCGAGAATTCAAAATTTTGTTTTTTTTAGAATTCAAAAAGCGCTGATAGCGAGACCTGTAAGGGACGCATACATGCGTCCCGATAGTTCTCAGACAGCCTGATTTTTGGCGATTTCCGATTGATTGCCTCAATCTTAAAATTCAAGACCTACCCTCCCGGGTTTTGAGTTTTTTTATATTTTTATTGGCTAAAAGTGACTTCATTTGCCCAATAGCCAGTTCATTTAATTTTGACAATCTCTCACCTTGTGCCAATCCCTGGTTGATCAGCATAGCATTAATGCTTTCAAGATTTGTTAAAACTACTAATTGTTCCAACATCGCATAATCCCTGATGTTTCCCTCTTTATCAGGGTTTTCCTCTCTCCATTCTTTAGCGGTTTTTCCAAATAATGCCACATTCAATAAATCAGCTTCGACAGCATAAATATAGTTCATTCTACTTTTTGAAACCCTGGGAGGAATAAGGTTATCTTTTATAGCATCCGTGTGGATTCGATAGTTTATTTTCGCCAGTGTTCTCTGGAGATTCCATTCCAGTTGTTTTGTTCGGTATTCTTCCTCTTTTAATCTCTGAAATTCAGTGATAAGATAGAGCTTAAATTCCGGGCTGAGCCAGGAACCAAATTCGAAAGCTATATCTTTATGAGCATAGGTGCCTCCTCCATAGCGACCGGATTTTGAAAATATTCCGACGGCCCGGGTAGCTTCCACCCATTTTTTCGGTGACATAAAAAATCGATTTGAACCTGCGGCGTTCTTAAACCCCTCGAATTCGAGGGGTTTAAAATTCGGGTTGTGCAACTGTTCCCAAAGCCCCAGGAATTCAATTGTATCACGATTTCGCATCCAATTCTGGATCATTGACTCATCACCAAAAGGCCGCACCATATCGGTTAGGGATATATAATCCTGCTCATCTTTTTTGACCAGGTGGATTTCAGTCTCTTTAACCTTCAGAATTTTTTGTGGTTTTGCCATTATTGCTCCGTAAAAAATATTATACCATATCTGCACTCTTATTGTCTTTGCCGGATAATTCTAAATTATACTGCATGTATATTTACGCCCTCTCCGGCGATGTTTTTATACAGCGGGATGACACTCTTATTTAAAGCGAATTCATCGCTGTTCTCTATAAATATCGACAGATCGACGTCATACTTAAGGGACAAATCCACATCGATCATCAAAATTTCCTTTTCGTATTTCTTCAAATTATCGTCGTCGATCAGGGCAATAATATCGACGTCCGAATCATCGTCGTAATCGCCCCGGGCATAAGAACCATACAGGATAATTTTAGCTAATTTATCATAGAAGAGATTTGTTAATTCACTTTCAACGTCGCTAATCAAATGATCGATGTTCACGGGCAATTTATTAACCTCAGATAAATTAGATATGCCATTACATGGCGGTAATAAACAATATGCCGCACATATTTCAAATTCCCGCCGTCAGGTGGCTTTCTTTTACGCTTAGTCTTGTAAAAACACTATAATATAAAAAGAGAAAAAAATCAAGTACGAAATAAAAAAAATAAAATTTGCGTAAATCTGTGCAAATCTGTGGGCCGCGGTTAGAATCCCCGGAGGCTGAATTAACCGGCGATAAAAACAGCAGGCGAAACATTGAAGCGACTGCTTAAAACCTTTATCTGCCTGACATTGAGTTCTCTTTTCCCGTTCAAGATTTCCGAAACCACACCCTGGCTGCCGATTTCCGCTAAATCACCCTGCCGTAGATCATGTTCGTCCATCAAGAATTTAAGAACGCCAACCGGGTCGGAAGCAGGTTCCGGGAATATTTGATTCTCATAATTTTCGATTAAAGTTCCCAGGGTTTCCATTAAAGTCGCTAAGGGGTGGTTTTCGGCCTCGCCGATTCTATCTATCAACTCATCCAACATCTTAACAGCGTTTTCATACTGTTCTTTCGTATGGGGCACCGATACAAACTGGGAAACCAGGGGCCACACTCTTTCGATTTTTTTTATGTTTGCGCTATAAGTACCCATTTTTACTCCTTCCATGTGCCTCGATCATATTAAAAAGGCCAAAACGAACTCCAACCGTTGGGCAGGGTCTTGGCTATGTCGTTCAAAATAGCAAAAGCCATGAGCGCTACCAGGAGAAAAAAACCGACGTTCATCAAGGCGATTTTTACTTTCGGGTTGAAATCCCGCCTGATGATACTCTCGATGGAATAAATCAACAGGTGCCCGCCATCCAAAACAGGTATGGGCAGCAGGTTCAAAAGACCGATATGAAGCGATAAAAAAGCGATCAACAGCAAAAAATTCGACGCACCGCTGTCCATGGCATCCCGGGAAACCCTGGCAATCTCGATAGGCCCGGACACATGCGTGGCAGCGATTTTCCCGGTGACCAACTTTTTGATGGCCATAAAGGTTAAAGAAGTCAGACGCACCACCTCTTCGCCGCTGCGCCCAATGGCGGCAAAAAACCCGTACTTCTTCTTGACTGTGGCCGCATAGGGACGCATCTCGATACCGATCTTCCACTCCCCGTCGATCTCAGCCGGGGTTATCTCTAAACTCACCGTCTCTTTACCCCGTTTGAGCAGGAATTGCAGCGGTTGGCCGGCGCTTGAAGTGATGGTGTCCTTTAACTCGAAAAGAGAAACCTCTTTATCGTTTATTTTTAAGATAATATCACCTTTTTTCATGCCCCCTTTCGCAGCCGGCCGGCCTTTATCCACAACGTGGATTCTCGTCTTATAACCCCAAAAAATACCGGCGGGATTGAGATTCTGCCGGGTCATAACAGCTACCCTCAGTTTGGTTTTCTCGATTTTTCCCTGCCGTTCATACTCCACATCTAAGTCATCATTGGGGTTGGAAGCGATGGTCAGTTCAAGCTCTTTCCAGTTGGGAATTTTATCCCCGGCAATTTCGAGTATCAAATCCCCTTTCTGTAACCCTGCTTTATGCGCCGCGGAATCCTTGTCCACATAACCGAGCCGCGGAGGTGCGGATTTGTAGGTTTCAACCTCCACGCCGCCGAGATAGATGCCTAACAACACCAAAAACGCCAGTATCATGTTCATGGCCGGACCGGCAATAAGGATAAATATCTTCTGGGCGCGGTTCTTGGCCTGGAACTCGTAAGGTTTGGGGTCTTTGGCTTCGAAATCCTCTTCCCCGGCCATCTTCACATAACCGCCCAAAGGGATCAGGCTCAACCTGACGTCCGTATCCCCGAATTTCTTCCCTAATAATCTTTTTCCAAAACCGAAAGAGAAAGTTTCAACTTTCACTTTCATTAACCTGGCGGCAATAAAATGCCCCAATTCATGTACCAGGACGATAACGCCCAATACGATGATTAAAGGGAACACACCCGCCAGGAAATTATACAATTTAGCAAACAATTCTAACATTTATCGACTCCAATTTTCTTTGATGTAATTTCCTGTTTTAATTTTGGTGTTTTTTATGGTCTCTTCGATGTCCGGGACCGACGCTGCCGGGTAAAATTTCTCCTTGTAAAGGACCTCTTCCACTACCGAAAATATCTGCCGGAAGGTGATTTTACCCTGCAAAAAATAGTCCACCGCCACTTCGTTGGCCGCATTAAATACAGCGCCGGAATTACCACCCTGATCGAGCACATAACGGGCCATGCCGATAGAAGAAAATTTCTCCGTATCTACCCGGTGAAATTCCAGTTTTCCCAATTTTGAAAAATCCAATTTTTCAGCGCCGTTGAAATCCACCCTGTCGGGATAGCTCAAAGAGTAGAGGATAGGGATTTTCATATCCGGCAGACTCAATTGGGCAATCACCGAGGAATCTATAAATTCTACCATGGAATGGATAATACTCTGGGGATGAATAATCACATCGATCTGTTCCGGTTTCAACTTAAACAGGAAAAAAGCTTCGATGATCTCTAAGGCTTTGTTCATTAAAGTGGCGGAATCTATAGTAATTTTAGCGCCCATGGACCAGGTAGGATGAGCCAGCGCTTCTGCTGTCGTTATTTTGGAAAAATCCGCTTTGCTTTTTTTAAAAAAAGGCCCTCCCGAGGCAGTCAGGATGATCTTCCTGATGGCGTCTTTGTGGTTCAGGCCGATGCTTTGAAAAATAGCGCTCTGTTCGCTGTCTATGGGAATCAATTCGGCAGACGATCGGGCCAACTTTTCGTTGATCAAGTCCCCTGCAGCTACTAAGGTCTCTTTATTGGCCAGGCAAATACGCTGGTTGTTCTTTATGGATTGCAGGGTGGCCGGGAGCGCGGTTGTGCCGGTAATGGCGGAGATCATGGTATCTACTTGCGGGTGGGAAACCGCTTCCAATAACCCCTCCGCGCCATAATATATTTTTTGGCCGGGAAATATCTCTTTTAGTTTTGCCGCGCTTTTTTTATCTTTTACGCTGACAACTTGAGGCGAAAATTCGCTAACCTGCCGCGCCAGCAGGTCGATGTTCTCCCCGGCGCTCAGGGTCAGCAGGCGGTATTTTTCCCGGTTCCCGCCGATAACCCGCAGGGCGTTGACGCCGATCGAGCCGGTAGAACCTAAAAGCGCAATATTCCTCATAAAAGCTCCACCTTTCTAAACCCAGAAATATTTTATTATGAAATAAAGCACGGGGGCGCAAAATACATAACTATCCACCCGGTCCAAAATACCGCCGTGACCGGGCAGGATGGCGCCGGAATCCTTTTTCCCCGCCGCCCGTTTAAACAACGATTCTATGGGATCCGATAACTGGGAAAACAACCCGGTTAAACCGCCGCTTACCACAGCCACCCATACAGCCAGCGGAGTACCAACCGGCATTCCATTCAGCAGCGTTTTAACCGGGAAAACCAGCAGGGCCAGCCAGCCGGAAACAGCGGCAAACACGATGGCCGCAATCAGGCCTTCTAAGGATTTTTTCGGCGACGCCACCGGGTAGATTTTATGTCTGCCGATAGCCCGGCCCAGGAAGTAAGCGAAGGAGTCCCCGATAGCAATCACGAAAATCAGGAAAAAAAGGTAATTAGCCCCCAATTTTTTCAACTCCAACAAAAAATAGAGGGGAATATAGAGGTAAAAAACCACGGCAAAGTGAATGCCTATATCTCTCACAAAAGTAGCGAGTTTCTCTTGCCGCCTGACTGCAAACAAAAAGAACAGCCCGTTTAGCACCACCACGATCATAATCGTTTCCAGCAGGGCCGGTTTGCCGAAGGTAAAGGAGAGGCCAACGGCTGCGCCGCTCAGCAGCAGGACGATCTTCGAGTAAGTGCCCGGTGCGGTAAGTTTGATGAACTCATAGGCCCCGGCGCTGATGAGCAAAAATAAAAGCAGAGAGAAATACAATGGCGGCACAAATTTAATAATCACATAAGCGCCGATAATCAAAAAAACAGCAGTTGTTGTCCTTGTTAAAAATTCTTTCATAGTTTACCGAACCTCCTTTGTCTATTTTGAAAATCCAGCAGGGCTTTTAAAAACTCTTTCAAATCGAAATCAGGCCACAAGGTTTCGGTGAAATACAATTCCGAATAAGCTAATTGAAAAAGCAAAAAATTCGAAATTCTCAATTCTCCCGAGGTCCTGACCAGCAGGTCCGGGTCGGGAATTTCCCCGGTATACAAATACTTTTTGAAAAGTTTTTCATTTATCTTTGCCGGGGAAACGCCGTCTGCCGCGATTTTTTTCACTGCCTGTAGGATTTCCATTCTTGCCCCGTAATTCAAAGCAAGATTGAGCTGCATCTTTTTATAGGATTTTGAAAACTCCATGGTTTCCGCTATTTTATCTCTAAGTTTTCCCGGTAAACCTTTTAGCTCACCCAGGATGTTTAATCTTATTTCATTTTTCACTAATAACTCTTTTTGCTCGATAAGCTTCTCATAGAGCATATTCATCAGCATCCTGACTTCGGTTACCGGTCGTTTCCAATTCTCACTGGAAAAAGTGAAAAGCGTTAAATGCCGGATACCTGCTTTCAAGGAATATTCGGTGATTTTCCTGGCGGTTTCCGTGCCTTTTTTGTGTCCTTCTTCGCGCTTCAAGCCTCTTTTTTTTGCCCATCTGCCGTTGCCGTCCATGATTATCGCCAGGTGTACAGGTATCCTCTTCTTATCTATTTTTTGCAGCAGCGCTTCTTCTTCGCTGCCTTTTTCTATTAAATCTTTAAAACTATTTATCATTACAGCATTATAGTTTCATCCGCGTTTTTTGTCAAATTTTTTCCTTAAACAAAAGTTTTGATCAAACTTTTTTGAAGGGGCGGTGTGCCGCTGGCCCCCAACGA
>JAGLSW010000446.1 GCA_023135565.1 Candidatus Aminicenantota bacterium
CGCTTATCGCCCCCCCGTGCGTACGAGGGTCCTGGGGTCAAGTCTTGCATTGCAACAATGTGTTAAAACAAGATTTGCCCCTAACACAGGAATTCATTTAATTTGACCGGCATTAATATAGAAATTTCGATTCACTTCAACTGATTTAATCACTTCATCAAATAATAAAGTCTGCACTGCATCCGTCGGTGTTATCTTCATTTCTTTACTATTTATTTTTATTCTAATAAGCATTGTAAAATCCTTAATAACATCCTCGAAATGATAAACCAGTTTTTTCCCTTCAACCTTATATTTGAAGTTCGGGATTTTCGTATTTCTTAGATATTGATCGAATACTTTACTAAAATCGATTCCCGATTGCTCTGAAATGTAATTTTCAACCTGCGCCGTGGTCACTGTTTGATGGCGGAATGTTTTGTTCAAGCCTCGTAATATTGCCCGAAATTTTTCTTTATCGTTAATGATATGACGAATAGTATGCAGCATATTTCCGCCCTTGGGATACATATCGCCGGAACCTTCCCTATTTTGATTATAAGGTGCGATTATAGGTTTCTTGTTTCTAATGTTCTTCCGGGTGCCTATGGCATAATCTTGCGCTTCTTTTTCCGAAAAGTGATATTCCACGAATAAACTTTCGGAATAATTGATAAAACTTTCATGAATCCAAAGATCGGCGGAATCTTTGCTCGTTATGTTGTTGCCGAACCATTCATGCCCCGATTCATGAACGATTATAAAATCAAATGTAAAACCTATCCCGGTATGGCTTTCATCCTTGCCCCGGTAACCATTTCTAAACCAGTTGCCATACGTGACCGAACTCTGGTGTTCCATGCCGGAATAGGGAACAGACACCAATTTATAACCGTCTTCATAAAATGGATATGGACCGAACCAATACTCGAAAGCTTCCAGGGTGCGAGGAACTTCGACAAAATGTTTTTTGGCAATTTCGAGCTGGTGTTTCAGCACCCAATAGTCGACGGTTAACAACCCGGCTTCGCCCTTATATTCTTCGGAAAAATGAACATAATTACCGATATTGACATTCACACAATAATTATTGATCGGGTTAACGACCTGCCAATGATACGTGCAGGTTCCTGCTTCAATATTCGTTGATTTATTCTTCAATCGCCCATTAGATACCGCCACCAAATGACCGGGAACAGTAACGTTGATATCGACGCCCCGGTCGGGTTCATCATATCCATGATCTTTATTGGGCCAGAAAATACTTGCTCCGATGCCCTGGCAAGTCGTTGCAATAAAGTGTTCCCCTAAATCGTCTCTCAACCAGGATATGCCGCCGCTCCAGGGAGGATTTTTACTTGCAGTGGGCGTTCCTTCATAAAACACTTCAATAGAGCAGCTTGTTCCGGCAGTGAGTTCTTTTTCGAAATATACCCAGTTTACATTGCCTTCTGTTTTGAATTGTAATTCTTTGTTTTTATGGATTATTTTAGTTATCGATAA
Organism: Candidatus Aminicenantota bacterium; assembly: GCA_023135565.1. GTDB lineage: Bacteria > Acidobacteriota > Aminicenantia > UBA2199 > UBA2199 > JAGLQA01. The sequence continues at coordinate 1,483 of JAGLSW010000446.1, forward strand.
TGGCTTTTGAAGATCGATCTGCATTGTCTTTCCAGCGCTGATGGTTTTAAATGAAATGATATTCGATCCTTTGAGTGTTTTTTTACCGGGAAAAAACTCGATCGATAAATTGTAATGCTGCAAATCCCACCATGCACGTTCCGGTGTTATCGAACCTCTAAGATGGCGAGCCCTGGTTTCCGCGGCCTTGCCGGATGAGTTTGCTTTCGTATTCGTCAAATCTTCAGCATAGGCAGCTAAAAATACAACAGCGAATATTAGTAAACCTGTGAGATTTTTCTTTATCATATTATATTCTCCTTTTTTGCCTCCGGCGGCCCTGCCGGGGGCTAAACTTTTGAAAAAGTTTAATCAAAACTTTCTATGATTTTAGAAGCGAGAAGCGCCACATGCGGCGAAGCGGCTTGTAGGCCGGGGACTGCTTCGCTATATATCATATATATAAATTGATTAGTTGTTCAAATAATTCCTGCTTTCCACTGCGCATTTCCGGCTCTCCATTTGCAAGCGCATTTTTAACCTGTGCAACGGCATTTGCCAACACGTCTTTAAGCGCCAGTTTCATATTGTGCCACCAATCGGAAGGCTGCTGCTCCGCCCACCCGGCATTCTTTGCAATAATCCTCATTTCCTGTTTGGGGTGAAAAGCCGAGGCTGTGCTATTCCCCTTCGCTACATCGAGCAAACTAAGCTTAACAGACGAACTCCCTATATCAATTCCTAATGTGTACATTTTATTCTATCCCGGTTTGTACGGCAAAGTAAAATGATATTTGCCGGATTGAATATTATATATTACTTGTATTGTTTTCACAACGTACAAATTTAACACCTGGAACCGGACAACCGCCCCTTGAAAAAAAGGCCACAATATATTATCATTATAAATAATGTTTTCTCAAGACCAAGCTTGAAAAAAAGCCACCTGACGGTGGAAATTTGAAATATGGTAAAATGTTATCATTACCGCCATGTAATGGCATAATTTTTTTTCAAGACCAAAAAGGAGTTAATACATGGAAATGAAAATCTATTTCCCCGGCGGCAAGAAAGTATATGCCGACTATAACGATTTTACCCACAAAACCGACCAACCTGTAATGGCAAAAGGAGAAGGCACAGCACCCGCGCCTTTCGATCTTTTCCTGGCATCTATCGGCACCTGTGCGGGGATTTATGTGTTGGGATTTTGTCAACAGCGAGGCATCGACGCCGCGGGCATCGAACTCATCCAGGGCATAGAATTCGACCCGGCCAAAAGAATGATTGCAAAAATCAACCTGGAAATCAAATTGCCGGATAGTTTCCCGGAGAAGTATAAAAACGCGGTGGTGCATACAGCCGGATTATGCGCAGTTAAAAAACACTTAGAAAATCCCCCTGAATTTAACGTTTATACTTCGTAATAGGATACTGCCTCCGGCAAAAGCAGTTTTCGGTATTTAGCACCCGGAACCGCGCCAATCGAGAGCTTTCTTTTGCAGTTCGAGAGATGTATATTGATTTTTATACTCGCTTAAAGCGCCTGCCCAATCTTGCCGAAGTTTGTTTTTCCTCTTTTTTTTTGCTTTTCCGGTAGGCAGCACGATAATTTCAACTTCAGATTTTTTCAATTTATCGGGAAGGTTTATAATGCGACTTAATTTCCTGCTGTCGATAATTTCTCTATGTGCTTCCATTAATGCCTCCTTTTCCAATTATAATGCGCATTTCCTGTTTTGTCAACTACAATTTCAACGATATGGGGATTTTTCAGATCAAATTTAAACATATGCGACTCGCCAGCACAGTCGCATCTTCGGCTTCGTAAACCCGCTTAATGCAGGCGTCGAAAAGCAAGTCCGCGGCAGGCGAAAGCTCCTCATCCCCGGCACGGTACACTAAGGTGAGATATACCTTCCCGAACACATGAATGCGCGCTCCTAAATCACCCAAAGACACAGGCTGCCAATCGAAACAGTTTAGATTATTTTCCAGCAATTCGAGATCACCGCCGATTTTTCTCAGCAGCGGTTGGACACTGCGGGCACGAAAAGGCCCCCAGAAAAATTGCCCGCCCGTCAATTCCCGGAAAGATATGAGTTCGCCGGTAATATGGAGAGGCAGGTCGCAGAGCAAATAATGCAGCAGCAGTATGCGGTCGGCGGATTTTGCCGGGGTTTCCGAACCCGCGGAGAACAACTGGAAATCGGACTCTCGAAGTACCATATCTTCACCGAAAGCGCGTAGTTTGATAACACCCTGCTGGGGTTCGGGCAGGCCGAGATTAGCGCACCGGGCCGGTAGGTCTACGTCCCGCAGTTGCTCGACAGCGAGGCGAATGGCTTCCGCGAATCCTGTTTCTTTCGGCATGATTTTTTGCCTCCGGCGGCCCTGCC
>JAGLSW010000447.1 GCA_023135565.1 Candidatus Aminicenantota bacterium
AGTTTGATCAAAACTTTTGTTTAGGTGTTTTGTGAAAACAGGAGCAGCTTAATGCTTATATTCGAACCTGCCGTACCCTGGTCTTATATAGCGGCGGCTGCATTCCTGTTGGCCGCGGCGCTCCTACTGCTACGCGGCGCGATAGACTACAAACGCGGCGTCACACCCTGGAAAATCCTGGGCGCTAATCGCTTTACCCGCTTCTTTGTGCTGGGCTGTTCGCTGTCGGCAGCCCTGCTGCTGGCATTATCGGCGCTGAACCCCTATGTGGTGAGAAAACCGGCGGCCGGAGGCGCTCATCTCCAGGTAGTAGTCGATGTGTCCGAAAGCGTACAGCGGGCCGGGGGCGGCTGGGCCCGGGTGCGCAGCGAAGCCTGCGAACGCATGGCCGCAAGCACGGCTGCTCTTAAAAAAGACCTGCGTAACAGGAGCAGCGCCGGTATTATCACGTTCAGCGGGCATACGGCAATCACCCGCCGTAAAAGACCTCTAAAAAAACTAGCGGAAGATTTCAAACTGGTAAACAAAAGCGATTTTGCCGGCGGCGCAGGCACGAACATAGAAGCCGGGCTGCGCCGCGCCGGGGAACTGGTAGATGAAGCCGGTGGGTTCGGGGCCGTGCTTTTGATCAGCGATGGCAATGAAACAAACGGCGACGCGGCAGCCGCCGCCCGGCAATTGGCCCGCCGCGGTATCCCGGTGCATGTCTACCCGGTGATGAGCCGCGGCCCCGCCCTGGCTATTACCGACGCCGACCTGCCCCGCCATGTGTTTTCCGAAGTGGAAACCTACCTGCGCGGCCTTGTGCTGAACAGCCGTTCCGCCGCTGTGAAAGCAAACCTGACCATAGAACAGAACCCTCGCAGCCCGGGAATCTCCCGCGGCGGCGCTTTAACGCAGTCCACTAAAAAAGAGTTTTCCCTCTCCGCCGGCAGTTGGTCCCGCCTGCGCGTGCCGCTGCTTTTTAAAGGCTGCGGCCTGCAGTTCGTGGATTTGAAATTGAGTTCTGCCGGGAGCAAAGAACCGCACCTGCGCCGTTTTTTTACCCATGTCAAAAGACCGCCGCAAGTATTGGCCGTGGGCGGCGATAATTATTGGGCGGCAGCTATCCCCGGCGACCTGCTCAAAGTTATCCAACTAAGCCCGAAAGAAGCGTCCCGGTTAACCGATTTAGAGAAATTCGACGCGGTAGTGATCGACGGCGTACCGGCCCAGCAGTTACAGGGGCGTTTTTTGCCCGCTGTGGCGCGAATGGTCAAGCAGCGGGGCGGCGGTTTGTTTTTGATCAACGGCGCGCACCGCGGTTTCAGCGAAAAAGACGGCACCGTTTTGATGAGTTATCAAGAGACGCCTTTAGAACCCTTACTGCCCGTAATCAGCGACCCGCGTTTGTTTCGCCGGGAACCGCCTACCCGCCAGGTAGCGATTTTGATCGACACCTCCGGTTCCATGGGTAATTGGAGAATCGAGATGGCCAAAAAAATTGCCGCTTATATCGTATCCAACCTGCTGCGGCCCCGGGACCGTCTCGATTTAATTACTTTTACCACCGGCGCCGGGCACCTGGTAAAGAACCGCAAAATGGATGCTGCCGGAAAGCAAGCAGCCTTAAGACAAATCGATGCTATCACTACCGGCGGCGGCACCGACCCGAACCGGGCCTTAGATTTGATCGGCAGCCGCAAGATGACCTCCTGCGGATTGATTTTTATATCCGATGGCGAATTCGGTCATGTGGCGTACCGGCCCGACTGCCGGGCCACTGTTTTTGCCATAGGCCGGGGCACTGTGCCTACGAGTTCGCCGTTGTTCAAATTGGCCGACCCTTTTTCCGTGATGCCCGGTTTTGACCCCTCGTCTATTCGTATCCCCTATTTCCAACCGGAAGAAAAACGGCGTTTTTTCGTGCGCGGGGAATATGAACCCCTGTCCATGTCGGCGCATCTGCGCAAGAGTCTGCGGCTGCCCGTACCGCAGCTTCCCTTAGATGGAACGGCGCTGACCAAAGTCAAAGAAGACGCGGTTTTGCAAGCAGTCAGGCCGAAACGCACCGACCCGGTATTAGTTTTTCGCCGGGAGAGGGCAGGCGGCGCTTATGCCGGTGTGTTTACTACCGGGATTCCCCGCTCCTGGGTTATGCGGCGGCAGGGGCGTGAAGCCGTCGCAGCCTGGATACGGCGCTTAATACCTTATATGGAACGGGACCGTTATGATTTTAAGTTGGCAGACCGGGGTTTTAGTATCGACCTGCGGGTTTCGTTGGTACCCAAAAACGGGAGAGTCCCGCTCGTCGAAAGCATGACCGCGGACGTTCGTTTCCGCGATCCCGCGGATGCGCATCTTTCCGTGGGTGTGCCGCTGCAAGCGGACATCCACACCCCCGGGGTGTTTTACGGTCAAATTTCTGTGCCCCGTGGCGATGAGACCCGGCAGGCCGAATTGATCCTGGGAGAAACAGGAGAAGAAGCGGTAGAACGCGCCCAGCGCATCCCCTTGTTGATTCCCCCAGCCGGTTTGAGGCCCCAGGCTCCTTCTACCGAGGATGCCGGTTATGGTCGGAACCGCGTATTATTGGAACAGATCGCGGCAGTAGGCGGTGGTATATACGATCCCCCGGCGGGTACGCCTTTTTTCAGTGACAGGCCCGTAGACAGCCGCAGCAAGCCGCTGTGGCCTTTTTTGATTGCGCTTGCCGTGTTATTCTATATAGCCGCCATAGCAGCCAAACGGTGGAACCCATGAACGAGCAAAATAACCGAATTCCCCAGGAAAAGGGGATTAACAAAAGTTTTTTGGGGGTGCAGGGGGCGATTTTTCAAAAAAGCCCCCTGCCCGCCGGAGGCAAAAAAATAACAAAGCGCAGCTTGAAGCAAACGTCGAGAATCGACTTTACGAAACTGCCCTTAGATCGAGTCACCGCCATGTTGGAGCGTTTAGGCGCGGCACTTTTGGAACGACTGCTGTCAGGGGCGCAGCCGCCTGTGTTGTCTTCTCTTTTGACAACCGCGGAGAAACAAATCCTGGCCCGCTCATCTACCTGGAAAGTCTTTCGTCACCGGCCTTTCCGGCGCATCCGCAAAAACATGCGCCGGGACCTGCCTCGTGCTTTGGACCACCTACTGTTTAAATTTTTGTTTTCCCGGCGCCGTTTTTCTTTTCGCACCTGGCAGAAGGCTGTGGGAGACCGTATTGCTTTATCTTTAGGCGGGACAGCCGGGGACGGGCTGCCGGACGCCCTATGGCAGTTGGTTGGTGAGCGGGCCTGGAAAAGTCCCGGTTTTCGTAATATAACGGGCCAGAGGGTGATGCGTTATCTGCGGGAGCGGGAGTTATTTATGCCCTTTGCCCTGCCGGTCGTTTCTTTTTCGCCGCGTACTTTTTGGTTATTGATTGCCTTAGCGCCCACGCAGCAAACCGGTCCCGGGCAAATGCTTTTTTCTAAGCGCCGTGCTGCCGTGCGAGTGGAGCAGCGGCTGCACCGGGAAGCCTGGGGCCAGGTAATGGAGGATCACTGGGCCGGTTTTTGGGATCAATGGTTGATCCGCCTGACCATGGAGTGTTGGCACGACTCTTTCCGTTTTCTCGATAAGCGGTTGTGCCGGGCTTTTATGCAATTGCCTTTCAGGTTTACGGGAGCGCTGCACTGTGAGTCTTGTCCTTCCCATCAGGCCCCACCTGCCCGGCAGCCGGGAAAGTTTTGGGAGCGTTTCGACGGTATTTACCGGCTGCGCAGGCCGGAAGTAGATAGCCGCCGGGTAGGGGATTATGATTTTGCCGCCCCCGGTTGGGAAGAGCAGATGCCTGCTTTTTTTGTTCCCGGCGTCCAGCAGCGGGCTGAGTGATGAGGGGCGCTATCCTATTCCCCCGAAGTTGATTAGGACCGCAGATTACACAGATTTAAAAGATTACGTAGAGCGGATGGCATCCGCGGCCTATAACATCCGCAGCATTCGTCTTATTTGTCCTATGCTTTTAGCTGGCTCTGAAAGCTGGCGCTGGGGATGTCCCTGGGGCTTGGGCCGTGGAAAATCTATGGTTAAGCAGTGGGAAAGGGTCGGCAGCCTGTGGGAAATGTGTGACCAGTCACTGGAAAAGGGGTACTTTGGCAGTGGAAAGGGGTTACCTATAGCGCTCAGATAAAGTA
>JAGLSW010000448.1 GCA_023135565.1 Candidatus Aminicenantota bacterium
AGCCGGATGAGGTAGTTCCTCAAGTCCGGATCTGTGCGGGGGGTGCCGGGTAACCGGCATTCCTACCGCGACAAAAAAATTCCTTATTAATGAGATTTTCAAAAATTTTGCGGAATTGCTGATTTATGAGTTTTTTGCTTGACAAGGTGTTATTTTTATGATAGTAATTTATTTTGCTTTGGGTAATTGAGATAATATAAAAAAAAATTTTTAGGAGGATTTAATATGGAAGTTAAGGTGGCATTTAAAGCTTATAATGGGAAATATGTATGTGCGGATGGAGGAAAAGAATACACATTGTACGCAGACCGTGCGAAAATAGGAGAATGGGAGAAATTTGAAATCGTTCCACTTGGCGGTAGCAGCATCGTACTCAAAGCTTACAATGGGAAATATGTATGCGCGGATGGAGGGAAGGAGAACAAATTGTATGCAGACCGCACGAAAATAGGAGAATGGGAGAAATTTGAAATCGTTCCACTTGGCGGCAGCAGCATCGCACTCAAAGCTTACAATGGGAAATACGTATGCGCGGATGGGGGAAAGGAGAACAAATTGTATGCAGACCGCACGAAGATCGGGGAATGGGAGACGTTTGTATTGATTGGTGAGCGGTATAGTTTAATACCTGAAAAGAGACTTAATCAATTGCTTTCCTTTTCCCATGCTTATAAAAAAGCTCTAAAGCAACCTGACGTGGCAAAGGAAGCCTTTGGGGTAATAAGAGAGCAATTCTTTAAAAATGGACCGATCGCTTTTATAAATGGATTTTGGGTTATTCCGATAGATATCGCGGTTGTCTACAGGAACAAAAAAGTAAGTGAAGCAGTGAAGAAAAATTTAGGGAACGAAGGTGCTCAAAATTTTAATGAGTTTGTTAACAGAACTCCGAGTTCTGAAACAGCAAAAGAAAATTTGTTTTTTATCTTTGTCGATGTAAAAGGAGGAAATGCAATCGGGCTCAAAATGAACAATAACGATGACATAATAAATAAGAACGGTTTAGCGTACAATGACGGTTTTACCAGGAATCTTCGAACGGGTTTTGGGATCGATGGTCTGTCTATAAATAGAGGGATAGACGATAGGATGGGTGCAATAATAAATAATAAAATGGACGGTATGATAATGGGAACGGGATTAGTTGAGATGATAAGTGATTTACAGGAACATGGTATAGGACCGTTAGGATTAGCTGTTCTAGGTGGTTTTCTAGGTGGTTTTGCAGGGGGGATTTCTGGGAAAGCAAGTGGAGCTCTATGGGATTGGCTCTTTAAGGATGATGATGAGAAAAAGGAGGAGGAGAGAAAAAAGGAGGAGGAGAAAAAAAAGGAGGAGGAAGAGGAGGAGGAGAATAGTGTTTGGGGTCCTCAACGTCCATGGCATACAAATCCAATCGGTGAATTAGCTGCGGGATTTAGCGGCAGCGCATATCCTACCCACTTAAACAATATAAAAGGGGCCTCTTTTATAGAGGGAATCACAAAAAAGGAAGTTTTTACTACGGCACTTGTTGGGTACCTGGTTATAGATAGGGCAATCAATAGGCACAGCGCTGAAGTGATTGAGGTCACCTACAATGACTATGATTTTGAGATGATATTCTAAATAAGTGCCTCTCTCGACGTTACCCATAAAGGAATTCAGGGACGCTCATTTGAAGTGCATTGTCAATAGGGTAGACTGGTTTTTTTGTTTTTTTTTTGCATTTTTACCATGTTTACCTAATCGTCAAATCTTGCACATTTCTGGCAAGAGTTTTTTTTGTCCACAATTCAATGCGGGTATAATGATGGAAATCCGGGGGTCAGGTCTTGCGTGCGCCAGGCGAAGCTGGCGCAATCCAGTGGGTTAAAGTCCCACACGGGCAAAGGTTAGCCACCAGCCCGTTATCTAAGTTGCATCTAAGGAGGTAACGAATTTGATGAAGCCAACGGTTGAAAGATACCGGGCCGCAACGAAAGTGAATGCTCTAAGTCCCGAAATTGATGACTTTGAAAAGGCCGACAGTTTGCAAGAGCTGGAAGGCAGCACAGTTCACGGTGTTATGGCAAGCCTGAACTGCTTTTCCGGGATCTCAGGCAGGGGCATGGTATCGAACGGATTGCGTCGGAACCTGGGAGAGCCTTTGTGCTCCTCGCCAACAGGCACATTTCGGGTATGTGCGGATAAACAACCCGGGCTGCTCCCGGTTAGATACCCAACCTGGAATGGCGCTAAGAACAAGGGGTATCGGCGAGTTAGGCGTGAACAAGTCGAAAAGGCAAGGAATCGTTGAATGTGCAAAAGGCAGTCGGACATGCTCATAGTAGTGATGAAGCGGGGTAATGCCCGCGGAGCGAAGGGGCATGCGTTGCTGTGTAAAGCATTAAGGACACATTAACCGGACACAGAGTCGGAGGACAAATGGTAACAAAACTAATGCTTATAACGAAAAGAGCTAAGGAGGACAGGAAATGTAAGTTCAACAATCTAATGCATTTACTCGATGCATCGGGTCTCAAGGAATGTTTTTTCATGCTGAAAAAGAATAAAGCAGCGGGAATAGATGAGGTAACGGCACAGGATTACAGCAAGGATTTAGAAAAGAATCTTGAAATGCTAACCGAAAAGATGAAGGCAATGAGCTACAGGCCACTGCCGGTTAGAAGGGCATATATACCAAAAGCGAACGGAAAGAAGAGACCACTGGGAATCCCGGCATTAGAAGATAAGATCGTCCAGATGGGCTTCGCACGGATATTGGAAGCGATATACGAGGTAGACTTTAGGGACTACTCCTACGGATTTAGAAGAGGCAGGAACTGTCATCAGGCATTAGCCCGATTAGATAACAGGATAATGCGCAGACCGGTGAACTATGTAATAGATGCCGACATAAAAGGTTTCTTTGATAATGTGAATCATGACTGGATGAAACGCTGCATAGAAGAGCGTGTATCGGATAGGAAGTTCATCAGGTATATCCAACGGTTTCTAAAAAGCGGGGTAATGGAAGCAGGTAAGTACATAAAGACGGTGAAAGGAACACCGCAGGGCGGTGTCGTATCACCCATACTTGCTAACATCTATCTTCACTATGTGCTGGATTTATGGTTCGAGAATGAGATAAAAGTAAAGAGCAGAGGTAGCGCGGAAATGGTCAGGTATGCGGATGATTTTGTCATTTGCGTACAGTACAGAAAGGAAACTGAGCAGATACTTGAAGCAGTCGGGCGCAGGCTGCGTAAATTTGGACTTGAATTGTCGGAAGAGAAAACAAGAATCATAGAATTTGGCAGGAAAGCTCAAGAAGACAGCCGGTCAAGAGGTAATAAACCAGGAACGTTTAATTTCCTTGGTTTCACTCACTACTGTACAAGAACCAGGAGTGGAAAATTCAAAGTAGCACGTAAAACGGAAAAGAAGCGGTATGCCAGGGGGCTAAAGAAGATAGCCACATGGTTGAAAATCAACAGGTCTCAATTGGAACTGAAAGAAATCTGGAATAGGGTATCCAGTATGTTAAGTGGGCATTTTCGATATTTTGGAGTAAGTGATAATTTCAAGACGCTGAATAGATTTCATAATGAGGTTGAGCGAACATTGTATAAGTGGTTAAATCGGCGCAGTCAAAAGAAGAGCTTTGATTGGGATAAATTTTGTATCTATCTCAAATGTTTTCCGCTGCCCAAGCCGAAGATATATCATAGCCTGTATAACTATGCTTTTTGAAGTGAGCAGTAATGAGGAGCCGGATGAGGTAGTTCCTCAAGTCCGGTTCTGTGAGGGGGGGAAAGCACCCCTGCCTAAACAGGAGTGCTTATCCCTCTACTCGACATGTTAACATTTTCCAGGAATGTTGACAGGGACCTGACAACCCGAAAGGCGCGACCCGGATTAGCAGGGCGGTACATGGCTGCGGGCAGGATGCAGCAGTCATGCGCCGCCTGCCATCTTGTATTCAATCATCTATAAACCAGGGGGACCAGGGACAGGTAAGTAATCCCTATCTTTCTTATAACCTGCATGTTATGTCAAGCCTTTTTTTTTAATTTTTTGTTTTTCACTACCTTTTATTATCCGGGGGGAAAAATAAGCCGGGTTGACTGCCCCTGCCGCACCTCTGAGGTGCGGAAAAGGGTTCCCCGGCGGTTAAAAATTCCCCGGAAAATGAGCGCCACACAGGATTTGGAAAAAATCCCTTTTAATGATAAAATAGTGTGTCATCATTAAACGCAGCCGTCGGCTGCAAACAAAAAGAGTTCATTTTTTTAGCTCTCAAGAGTTTACGACTACAGTCCCCTCTTGAGACTTGCCGGGAGGTGGCGCTGAGGGGCTTTTGTTTTTTGCCCCGAAGCGACGGGGTGTGTCGGCACCACAAAAAAACCTTTTTTAAGCAAACTCTATAATACGATATGTTCAAACGGAGGAAATAAATGCAAAAAAAAGACGAAGAAAAAATTAAAAATCAAATACCACCGGACCTGCTGCAAAAAATCGAGGCCCTGGAATCATCCCCACAAACCGGGAAAGCGGGAAAAAAGATTGCCGTTTTCGACTTAGATAACACCCTGCTGATCGGGGATATCGGCGATGCCGTTTTTGCCCAACTGCTGCTGGATAAAGCCCCGATCGCTTTTTCCTGGCAGGAATACCAGGGCTTGTTAGACCGAAAAAAGAAACGGGAAGCCTACGAAAAAGTGATCACTACCATGGCCGGCCTTCCCTTAGATACCTTAATCGAAACCACCGAAAAAGTGATGCACTGCGGATTAGACAGCCTGAAATTGCCTGAAACTGAAGTCCCCGTTCCCGTACCCCACCCGGTAATGCAGGCGCTGCTGAAACTCCTCAAAGCCGCAAACTATGAAATATACGTGATCTCCGCCACTAACCGGTATTCGGTACGTTTCGTGGCCCGGGAATTTTTCGATTTGCCCGAATCCCACGTGTTCGGCATAAAGCCCGTAGTAAAAGAAATAGAGGACGAAAAAAAAGGCAAGGTTATCGTATTAGGCAGCGAACTGGAACCGCCGGTAACCGTGGCAGAAGGCAAAACGGAAATTTATAAAAAATATGCCGGTACAACGCCTCCCCTGCTGACAGCGGGAGACAGCGAAACCGATATTCCCATGCTGAATTTGGCCGCTGCGCGGGGTCTCATCATCTGGGTCGGCACGGACACGGCAAGATACGAAGCCATAAAACCGAAAATCGAACACCCGGAAAACCTCTATTATTTCCCCCGCGGCGCGGGGAGCCGATGAGGGGCGCTTTTCGCTAAACAAAAGTTTTGTTCAAACCTTTTTGAAGGTGCGGTGTGCCGCATCCTCCGACAACAATTCAATGGGGTAGTATGCCGATGGCCCCCGGCGAAAAACTTAATGGGGGCGGTATGCCGCTGGC
>JAGLSW010000449.1 GCA_023135565.1 Candidatus Aminicenantota bacterium
ACCTTCAACCTATTGATTAAGAGTCCGAAGCCCAATGTCCCTAAAAGCCTGAAAAGCCGCTATGCATAATGCTATTGGCGTCCCATCTCAATGCGTTGCGTCCCGTTCCGACAGTCCCAAATGTGTCCCACTACTGTCCAGTAGATATATCGGCTTTAAAGGATTTCCGGGAATCCGGGAATTTTCCAGTCTCTTTGATTTTTCAATTCACTGTCCCAAATGTGTCCCAGAAAAAACCGGTTTTTTTATCGGTTTACCCGGCAATCAACTCCGCCGTGCCAGCATGTTGGCCAGGATGCTGATTAACCCCCCCAGCATGATATAACCGAGTATCACTTCAATTGTGACAAGAATTTCTGTGCAGCATGTAATGGGAGTAATGTCCCCAAAACCTAAAGTTGTAAAAGTTACTATACTGTAATAAAAAAAAGAAAAACATGTATAACCTTCGGGTTTTGGCTTAAAGCCAGAAGGCCCAATGCTTGAATACACGACACCAAATATAAAAGCAAAAAGCATTGCCCATAGTGCCCAGAGCCATATGCTCCTGCCACAATCGGCAAAAACCAGCCAAATATAATACTTGAATTTCCCCCATTTTGTACTTCGCATAGCCTCAAGGTATTCCTGGTCTTTAGCAAACCTGACAAACTGTGGATTGGCTTTTGCCTGGGTAACATCGATGCCCTTAAATTTGGTTGATCTGTCGTATTTTACATCCGCAACGTTGGCTTTTTCAAAAGATGCGTTTTCCAAGTTGGCCCCGGAGAGATTGGCCCCGGAGAGATCGGCCCCGGAGAGATCGGCCCCGAAGAGATCGGCATCCCGGAGATCGGCCTCTCTGAGATCGGTCCCTTCTGGAAAAGCAAACCCAACGAAATTTTTCTCTCTTTTATCTAAAAACTCGTAAAATTCGTACATAAACTCGTGTTTTTTTCCTTTGCGATCTTTTGAATGGAATATACAACGTTCATCATTTTTCCAGGTTTCCCTGCCGCACTCATCTACAGAACAAATCTTTTTCTCAGCCATTATCCAACCTCCTGATATTTCATTTTTAGGTTTATTTCACCACCCGAAGCTTCCTTATTGCTATAGCGCTCACCTAAATTGA
>JAGLSW010000045.1 GCA_023135565.1 Candidatus Aminicenantota bacterium
GTACATCTTTGGGATCGACATTTCTTAGCAAATTGCCCTTAGAAGGTGCAATGTTGACATTATTGATCTCGATGAACTTTGAGTCTTTGATGACTATTTTCATCTTAGCCCCATCGGGGATCAAGATCGAAGCAGACATGCGCGGCAGTTCCGGCGCGCCTTTCTTCAATATCTTACCCGCTTTGGGTACGATCAATTCGATAGCTTTGCCTTGCGGGGTCCTGACTTTATTGAAGTCATAAGTATCGAACTTGAATTTTAAGATAGTCTTGTTGTCCGAAGAAGAGACAAGGCTAACTCCATTGGCTGCAAACATTGTTGTTACGCTTACTAAAAGCAAAAAAATTAAACACAACCTAAGTTTTTTCATTTGAAAAACCTCCTATTATTAAATTTTATTTGTTGATGTTTGTACACATCGTAAAGACACCTATGTAAATTAAAAAATCTATCAAACCTAAATTTCTTTGCCATACTATATGGTAAAACAAAAATCGAAAAAAACAATCGGCCTTTAGTTCTAAATTTGGTTGTATTTTTGTTTTTTTTTAGGCAAACTAAAGTTGTATTTTTGGATTGTAGGTTGTATAGAAATAAAACCAACCCTATACAACTAAAGTTGTATTTTTTAAGAGACCCGGGAGGTGAGATGAAGAGAACTCAGGAGGAGATCAGGAGAGCTCAGGAGGAACTCAAGAGAGCTCAGGAGGAGATCAAGTGAACTCAGGAGGAGATCAGGAGAGCTCAGGAGGAGATCAAGAGAACTCAGGAGGAGATCAGGAGAACTCAGGAGGAGATCAGGAGAGCTCCGCACTTGACAAAAAGAATCGATAAGCTTATGATTTCCCTTCCAGTTTTTTTAAAAAGGAAAATCAAATGAACACTTTATTATTACTGGGTTTGGCTTTGCTGCCGGGCTTCCTACTACTCTATTTTATCCTATTTATGGATAGAAACGAGAAAGAACCCCTGGGCTTAGTGGTTACTATCATGGTCTTAGGCGCTTTCAGCGTCGTGCCCGTGGCCATCATAGAACATTTGCTGAATTCGCTGCCGATCTACGGCGCCAGCCCATTTTTAGATGCGCTTATCGTATCCTTCGGCCAGGCAGCCTTAGTCGAAGAAACGGCAAAATTAGCTGTCGTCCTGTTTTTTGCCTACAAAAGCAAACATTTCAACGAAGAAAACGACGGCATCGTTTACGTAGGCGCCAGCGCCTTGGGCTTCGCCATGCTGGAGAATGTTTTTTACGTGTTATCTAAAGGCATGACCACCGGTCTCTTAAGAAGCGTTACCGCCATGCCGCTGCACTGTTTTACCGGCGTACTGATGGGTTATTACGTCGGCCTATCTAAGTTCTCCGCCAGCAAAAAAGAAAGGAATAAAAAGATTTTTAAAGGTTTTTTCCTGGCTTTTATGCTGCACGGCATTTACGACACCCTGCTGTTTACCCGCACCCCCGCGGCGCTGCTGATTTTCCCCTTAGTCATCGGGCTGGTTATTTTCGGCATCCGCATCATAAAAAAAAGCCGCGCCATATCTACAGCCCGGGCCGCCGCCGTAGAAACAGGCGCCGACCCGGTAGTGCAGCAGCAGTTGTTTATCCAGGCCAGACCTAAGAACCAACTGTGGAAAATCATCATATCGCGGACACTTTTAGTGTTAAGCGGATTATTTTGGGGATTCCTGATCTTCGGTTTTTTGATCAACGTTGAACAATTTAAATCCAGGGTGTTCGATTTGATACTGGGCGGGATTCTTTTCAGTTTCCTACCTATTTTTACCGGTGTTGTTTTAGAGATTTCCTACCGCCGTCGCCGCGCTCTATATAATAAGAAAAAAGAAGACTTCAAAGATATTCCCGAAACAGCCTTGAAAGAAGAATTAGCGCCTCCCGGTTATTTCTGGCAGGTGGTGGTCTCGCGAACGCTGTTAACTATCAGCGGGATATTTTGGACCTCTTTGATATTGGGGTTATTGGCGGACCCGGAAGGTGGGTTTTCGCAGTTACTGGAAGTGTTGTTAGGCGGGACAGTTATCAGTTTTGTGCCTATTTACATCGGTGTAGTGCTGGAGTTTTCTTACCGTAAGAAAAAGATAATCTATAATGAACTGATCAAAGCCGACCCGGAGCGGGAAGTGACTACCGTAGATTTGCGTTTATCGCCCCCCGGTCAATTATGGCGGATGATATTGTCGCGAATATTTTTAATTTTCAGCGGTTTATTCTGGTTCCTGTTTTTGTTTGAAGTTTTCGTAAAGGGCGCGAAAGTGGTATCCGACCTATCCGGGAATGTTCTTGCCGGAACTTTTTTAGGCGGATTTGTGTTGACTGTGCCGTTTATAATTGCCGGAGTGGTGTTGGAGATTTCCTACCGTGGTAAGAAGGAGGCTTATGAACGCGTTCAAGAAGAGAAAGGTCTTCTGCCCCCGTCTCATGATCCGAAAATCCCTTTAGAAACCGATGAAGAATTCCGGGAATATTCGCAAAAGTTAAAAAGCGACCGGGAGCAGGACCGGTTTTATTATAAGAAGAGAGAGTAACCTATCGTGAAATGGGTGCGGCGCACCGGCCTATAAGCCGCTTCGCGGTAGGTGGCGCTTCTCGCTTTTAAATTATCAAAAATTTTGATCAAACTTTTTTA
>JAGLSW010000450.1 GCA_023135565.1 Candidatus Aminicenantota bacterium
TTTGGCCCCCGGCAGGGCCGCCGAAGGCAAAAAGTAATTTCATAGTAGTAGGCTAACTTTTTGTTAATTTTATTCCCGGCCTTACTTTTTGGGGAATTAGGTTGATATTTTCCCGGGATTGTGGTACTAAAAAGAGTCCACATAGAGGACGCCCCCGCCGGGGGCTTAATTTTTACCGCGAAAAAGGAGAAAATATGACGGACAAACTTTATTACCGCGACATAGATAAAAAGGAATTCAACGCAGAAATTTTAGAAGCAGTCAAAGAGAAAAAAGGCTGGCGGGTTGTCCTCGACAAAACCTGTTTTTTCCCTGAAGGGGGGGGCCAACCGGCGGATAAGGGCTGGCTAAAGGATATCCCGGTCACGGATGTACAAAAAGAGGGCGACCTTATTTATCATTACTTGGCGGAGAATCCCGGCACGGGAGCTGCCGCAGGCAGGATCGATTTCGATCACCGCCGGGATTTTATGCAGCAGCATACCGGCCAGCATATTTTGTCCGGCGCACTCTGGAAAATAGGCGGTTACAAAACCCTTGCGGTTCATATGGGCGAGGATTATACCACCATCGAAATCGAAGCCCCGGACATCCCGGAAAAGGACGTGATCGCCGTCGAAGAGATGGCCAACCGGGTAATTAACCGCGACCTGCAGGTTTCTATCGTGGAAACCGGTCACTCGGAACTGCACCGCTTTCCCCTGCGCAGGCCCACCGACCTAAAAGGTAAAATTCGTTTAGTGCGCATCGGGGATTTCGACTGTGCCGCCTGCGGCGGGCTGCACTTCAAAAGCACCCGCGAAGTGGAATTAGTAAAAGCCATCGGCGTGGAAAAAATTCGCGGTAATGCCCGCATCGCCTGGAAAATCGGCGGTAGAGCTTTTGCCGATTACCGGGAAAAAGATAAAATCATCACGGCGCTGCGTACAGTTCTCGGCACCAAAGAAGATATGTTTGCGCAAAAAGCGCAGGAATTGCAGGAAGAGATCGTCACCTATAAACGCAAGTGCAATCAATTAGAGAACCGGCTGGCCGAAACCGCAGCCCAAAACCTCTTTGAAGGGCAGCAGGATCCGGGCGCCGGTTTCCGGGTCATCACCGTATCCTGGCAGGACGAAGACGCCAACCTGACTAAAAAGATTTTGAAAAACCTCATCAACCGGGAAAAAGTGGTAGTTTGCGCAGTAAATGTGACAGCCGATAGGGTACAGTGGAGTATCGGTTGTTCCGCGGATGTGGATTTCTCTTTCGACGGGATCAAAGATGACCTGCTATCTATTATAGATGGGAGAGGCGGCGGGCGCTTTCCTTTGTGGCAGGGCGCCGGGGCCGCACCTGACCGGGCCGGAGATTTCCTGAAAAAGTTCAGGGAACTTCATTGTAGTTAATTCCTGGCCGGAGGGCCATCAACAATTTTGTTCAAATTTTTCCAAGCCCACGGCGCAGGCAGCCTATAAGGGGCTTTCGAGTAACAGGAAAGCGTATCGCTCATCAAACCCCACGGTGTGGGGGGAGCTTATGAGCCGCTTCGCGGCAGGAGCCAATGATGGCCGTTTATTGTGTAAAAAAGCGTATCGCTCATAAAAAGTTTTGATCAAACTTTTTCAAAAGTTTGGCCCCCGGCAGGGCCGCCGGAGGCTAAGAGGGTGGGTGCGCCGCACCCCGCCGGAGGCAAAATGTTTGTGAAGTGGGCAGGGGACAGGGCGTACCCTGTCCCCATGATTTTAAATAGTAACCAGGTGATATTTAGTTTAGCCACGCGATAAACGCAGCAAACAGAAGGGGCAAACCCCTATTTTGTCTTTTTCTCTAAAACAGCCGTGCAGTTTTCGCCATAAGCGTTGTAAGCGCATACTTTGTAATAGTAGTAGGTTTTGCGTATCAGACCTTCGTCTAAGTAGGAAGTTGTATCCGCTGCCACGGTATCGATTAATTGCAGCGTGGTGGGACTGTCGCCCCGGTAGATTTTGAAGCCCGTTTCATTGTCGGAATTATCAGTCCAAGATAAATCGACGCTGTATTTCGCAACGGCACCGGTTAGGTCGCTGGGTGCAGCCGGGGGCACGGGCGGACAAGCGGGAGTGCTGTCGCTGTCCGTATTCGAGTAGCCCGAAAGGCCGAAAGAATTGGACGCCCTGACCTTGTACCAATAAGTGGTGCTTTCGGCCACAGTGGTATCGTTGTAAGAAGTAGTATCCGCAGCTACCGTATCTATCTCGGAAAAATCGCTGCCGTTAATGCTTCTTTCGATGCGGAACATGGATTCATCGGAAGAATTGTCTATCCAGGAAAGATCTGCCTGGTCGCAAGCAGAGGCGAAAACCGACAAATTACCCGGATCATCCGGGGGTAAGCCGGAACCGAAAGTATCGTTTACCGCGTCGATCCAGTCGGTGGCCGTGCGGCAGTCACTGATTTGTTCGATATGGATGAACTGTTCGCTGCGGCTGGAAGGCGCGGTGCCGCATACCTGGCTGGCGGCCACGCCGCTGATCAACCTGCCGGAAGTGTTGCTTCCGCCATCTAAAGTACAACTGGTAGCGCCGTCTACATCCACGTCCCAGGAAGGATTATAGGAAAGAACGTTACTCTGGAAAGTGTATATGATGTCTGCCGGGAGCGGGGTATCCAAACGTTCGCCGTGGGACATTAACACGTCGCAGGAACAGGAGTCGGTGGCCATACCGTGGTACTGGATCTGGAACCAGGGATTGCTGCCGTAATAGTCCAGCAATTCCTGGGTAGCGCCGAAAAACATCAGGTCGGCATTGTGGGCGCCGTCGGATATTTTGTAGCTGGACTGGCAGGGGCTGGTAGTGCTGCTGGCATAGCGGTGGGTGCCGTTGGCCGAGAAAGCGCGTGCGCCGGTGTACTTGAAAATCCTGATGCACTCTTCCCCGGTAGTGAGATCGTAGGCTGGGTGGGAGGCGGCGATATTCAGTTCTTTGTCCGCCTCGTTGTAAACGATGAAAGTGCCGAAGCCCTTGTCTACCATGCCGTCGTTATTGCCGTCTTCTACTTCCATCAGCACCGAATAGGTGCGGCTGTTACCGGTATCGGTAAATCTCGAGAACGCCATGATAGTCGAGATGCTTGCAGGCAGGGTGATGCCGGTCTGGCCGTCGAGCATCTGGCCCATCACGGTGCGCAGGTCTGTCAACTGCTGTGCCGTGGGCTGCGTATAGCCGTCGTCACGCAGCCGCATCTGGTCTTTGATGCAGTCGTACAACTGTTCTAAAGTGGTGCAGGTAGAACAGTTCAATGTTGCCGCCCGGGTATAAACCGGGGAAAAAGCCAGCATTACACCCAATACCAACAAAAAAACCGTTAACGTGAAAAATTTGTTTCTGTTTGACATTTTGCCTCCTTTTTATATCTTAAAAAAGTTTTTCGAGAAAACAAAACCCGCTAAACTTTTTATTTTTATTTCTTGCCTGTCGTATGTGTTGTTCTTTTTATTGAAACGAGGATACAGATACCCTCCGGTTCTATTTTACACCGGGAAACCGGTATGTCAATAAGCCCCAGGTTCTATTTTTGGTATTAGTGGGATTGCCGGGAGATACAACTAAAGTTGTAAGAAACCATCTATCTGCCCATTGAAGTCCTAAACCGGGAGAGTTATTACAGGTCTTTTTCTTCCAATCCTGCTACTTTTATAAAATAATATAGTAGGCCGCTTTTAAGTGGTTTGTTCCCATGAACCGGCACTGAAGGAACTTCCGCCCAGCAGCCGAATCTTTCGGGTAACTCGTGAGGCCGCGCGCTTCTTGTCTTCCAGGGCTTGAAGCTGTGCCATGAGCATTGGCATATAGACATATCCTAACATCAACATTCGGGGTACTTTTTACTATTTATGCGGCATCCTGGACGGCTTTAGCCGGTACATCATTCATTGGGAGATTCGCGAAGCGATGCAGGAGCGAGATGTTGAGACAATCATCTGGAGGGCAAGAGAGAAGTTTCCGGGAGTATCGCCCCGTATCATTTCCGACAACGGCCCTCAATTCATTGCCGGGGATTTCAAAGAATTTATCCGGGTCTGTGGCATGAGTCATGTGAAAACATCTCCCTATTATCCCCAGAGCAGCGGTAAGGTTGAAAGATGGCATAAATCGCTAAAAAACGATTCTATACGTCCCGGGGAGTTAATAAACTCCCCTCCCACTTTTATTACTCAGTTTATACGTATAATCGGAACTGCCCCAATGCCTTAAAAAAACGCAACCTTGCCGAAGGCAAGATAGTAACTAAAACTTGTGAGCGTTTTTTCCATTTCACGCTGAACCAAT
>JAGLSW010000451.1 GCA_023135565.1 Candidatus Aminicenantota bacterium
ACTTCCAAAAACTTCTATTTAGCGATACGTTTTTCTACTCGATAAACGCCCTTCGTTGGCTCCCCGCGGGGCCGGTGACGATGGCCACACTTGCCGACGCGCCGATACGATCCGCCCCGGCTGCTACCATCTTTTGAGCATCCTCTGTGGTGCGAATCCCGCCCGAAGCTTTCACTTCCATATCACTGCCCACTACCCGCTTCATCAAGGCTATATCTTCTACCGTGGCTCCGCCGCCGCCAAAACCGGTAGAGGTCTTTACAAATGCAGCTCCGGCTGTTTTAGCCAGGGTACAGGCAGTGATCTTTTCATCGGTATTTAATTTGGCAGTTTCGATGATGACTTTAACTTTGTGGGGTTTCGCTGCCTCGACCACTGCTTTAATATCGTCATAAACCAGTTTGTAATCATTGGATTTTAAGGCCCCGATGTTGATCACCATGTCGATCTCTTCCGCCCCGGAGCGGATGGCTTCCTTCGCTTCAAAAGCTTTGGCCTGGCTGGTGCCTGCGCCTAAAGGGAAACCCACTACGGCGATGGCTTTTACCGGGCTGCCGCGCAACTGCCTGACCACCAGGGGGATGTTACTCGAATTTACACAAACTGTGGCAAAACTGAACTGCTTCGCCTCTTCACAGATTTTGAGCAGTTCTTCCCGGGAAGCGTCGGGCTTCAACAGGGTGTGGTCGATGATTGACGCCAGGCTGCGGTCCACTTTACCGCCGTCGATGCCGGTTTTGGAACCGATCCGGTCTGCGCCTCCGGCCAGGATATTCTTGACTGCTTCAGGTTGTTCGACGGCGCAGTGGCCGCAGTTAATACAATCCGCGTCGCCAATTACACAGGACCCGGAAGAAGCGTCGAGGTTTTCTACTATTTTATCCAATACGCCGTCCTGTTTTAATCGGTCTACGACTCTTTTGGTTATCAAGTCGATGAGTTCGTCCATATTTTCTAAACCCTGTGACATTTAAGCCTCCTCAGCGTCTTCAGCAGCGGCGCTGCCCGGCCGGTTCGAGGCCGCAGCCGGTAATGCGCTGACCTTATCCACTACGCCTACGATAACCGAATGAAAAGGGTCATCTTTAGTGCCCAACAGTTCACGGGCTGTGTTTCCTTCCTGCTGCACCAGCACCACGTCGCCGGGCCCGGCATTGGCTGTGTCACAGGAAAGAAAAGATTGGGATACATCTTTGCCATGCTCGTCTATAGGCTGCACTATTAAGACTTTGTGCCCTTTAAAACAGGGGTCTTTTACGGTGGCAACTACGTTTCCGATTACCCTAACTAATTTCATTTTTTATTTTCCTTTTTATACATTTTAAATTTTGTTCCCGGTTTACGGCCTATTCGGGTTCACCCCGCCCCTTCAAAAATTTTTTCTTTGTCTTTGATACCGACATCTTCCACATTCACCTGGTCTACGATGCCGGTAATAGCAGCGTCCACGGGAGCAAAAGGATCAGGCAAAGCTAACGACGCTTCCCTGGAAAGGGTGTAATAAATTAGGTCGCCTAGTCCGGCCTGGACGGTGTCTATTGCTGCCGTGGGCGCTCCGCTGTTTTGTAATTTTTCGTCTAAAGGCTGGATCATCAAGATTTTTAAGTTTTTGATGCACTCCACTTTCCTCGTGGCAACCACTGTTCCGATTACTCTTGCTAATTTCATTTTTTTATTCCTGTATCTTGCCTTCGGCGACCCTGCC
>JAGLSW010000452.1 GCA_023135565.1 Candidatus Aminicenantota bacterium
CGGCAGGGCCGCCGGAGGCATAATAGTACTTATCAGGAAAAAAGTTTCCCGGCCAGGCCCAGGATGTCGTCTATAGGCG
Source organism: Candidatus Aminicenantota bacterium (assembly GCA_023135565.1). Classification (GTDB taxonomy): domain Bacteria; phylum Acidobacteriota; class Aminicenantia; order UBA2199; family UBA2199; genus JAGLQA01. The sequence continues at coordinate 80 of JAGLSW010000452.1, forward strand.
AACCGTCACCGTCTGCATCCAGCAGTCCAAGCAAAGAACCCAGGCCGGATTTTTTCTTAGCTTCGGCCGGAGCGGGAAAGGCGTCGGATTTTTTGCCCTGCTTGTTTAAAGCTCCCATGGCTATACCGGCTACCAGCGGCAGCATTTTTTTCAATATGCCGAAATCAAAGCCCGTGCTTTTAGAGGTGCGTTTGGCTAACTGCCGGCTGACATCTTTGCTGCCGAACAGGTGACCCAGGATACCGTTGCCGTCACTGACCGCCTCATTGCGGGAAATAGCTTCCGGTTCGTCTAAATAACGTTCATGGCTGCCGCGGCCCAGCGCTCCTAACAGGTTTTCCAATCCGCCTTTTTGGGATACATTCTTTTTGACCCCGTTGGTCAAAGCGGGGAGAAAGTTGGCGATTACTTTGGTAACGTCGCTTTGGCCCATTCCGAATTTCTGCGCCAACTGCGCCACCGGCGATCCGTTCGAGTTTAAAATAGCTTCCATTAAATTCATGATTATCTCCTTTTGAATTTTTTAATTATTCAACGATTTATTTCGCAAGGTTATTATAATAGATTAAAAAAGAATATGCAAGGAATTATAGATTATTCTCCCGAAGCTCGGAAACGATTTTTCCGCCTCGCAGTATCAGGCCGGCGGGTTCCGGTTTTGAACAAGACACAGTTAACAAAGCGCACAGGCCCGATAAAATTATTAGTAATTTAATATATTTCATTTCAAGCTCCTTTTGCTATTCTTGATATTTTATATTATTTAATAAGAAACAGGTTCTAAACATCGAATTAATTGTATCCAAGAATTTCGTCAGCAGGTCTTGTATCCAGGTCGGGAAGTTTACGGCAGCGCTTAGAAATGTTCATGATTTCTTTCTCAAGATTATTATTATTTTTTCTGTCTCGAAGTCTCTGTAGACGCTCCTCTAAAGCGTGTATGATTGCTTGAGTTAGATTTTCTCCACTCTCTTTTGCTATTTCGCGAGCTAACTGCTCTGCCCTGGCATTCCTTATGCTTAAAGCCATTTTTTATCTCCAATAATTTTTGCCTCCGGCGGCCCTGCCGGGGGCCAAACTTTTGAAAAAGTTT
>JAGLSW010000453.1 GCA_023135565.1 Candidatus Aminicenantota bacterium
TTCCCGGTTGTAAGCACCCTTTTTGCTTCCGGCTTGACCGGGTTGTTTACCTAATCGTAAAGTTTTGCTCCTTTCTGGCAAAATATTTTTTTGCATGACTGGAAACAGTTTATTATAGCGCATTTACAGGCCAAAAAAATATTTTCAACTTTTAAAACTTTTTGGTTCCGGCTTGTCCGGGTTGTGGACAGGCTAAATTTTCTTTCACCCGTTTTTAACGGCTTTTTCCGGCAGAGTGCAGCAGGGTCCAATCAGAGAGCAACTTGTCTTTCCGTCGGTGTCACATTCACATGTATGGAAGCCACTTCCTCCTTTGAGCGCTCTGCTTTCTTCGTCCTGTAATTTTGATATAGTGTTTTTGTTTAAAAGCAATTTTTGGGTTAATTTCTTTTTCATGTTTACCTCCTGAAAAATTAATAACCGGGCTGCAATTACCCGTTGTTAACGGCTTTCTCCGGCAGAGTGCAGCAAACCATAACCATAGAGCAACTTGTCTTTACGTCGGTATTACATTCACTTGTGTCCTTAATAGCAGTTCCTCCTTTGAGCGCTCTGCTTTCTTCGTCCTGTAATTTTGATATAGTGTTTTTGTTTAAAAGCAATTTTTGGGTTAATTTCTTTTTCATGTTTACCTCCTGAAAAATTATTGTATCACAGGTTGCAATTTTTTTAAATACATATTATAATTTAATATCACAGGTCGCAAGGAGTTGACAATGACAAAATACACAGTCGCCTTTTTAATCGCCTTGTTTCTGGTAAGCAGCCTTATCCCGGAAACAATGGCCGTACTGCCGGAGATAAACAACCCCACCATGATGGATATTTCCGGCAGCGAACTTTACATCCTGGATAATGTGCAGATCAAGGTATATTCATTAAAGGACTACCGGTTTTTAAGAAAATTCGGCAAAAGGGGAGAAGGACCGGGGGAACTCTTAACCACCCCAGACGCGCCTTTTACAATGATTGTCCATGAGGAAAAAGTACTGCTGAATTCAGTATACAAAGCCATCGTCTACGATAAATCGGGAAAAATGGTGAGAGAAATAAAAATCGCCCCATCTTTTTTAGTTGAAGCGGTGCCCAGCGGGGAAAACTACGTTGCCACCAAATTTAAGTGGGTCGATGCCACCGCCACCGCCAGGACCCTGATCGTTGATCACGGTTTTAAAGAGCTAAAAATGATATACGAAACTGCTCTTCCCAGCAGCTATAAGAAGCGGAAAATAGTCATGCCCCCGATAAGCACTTTTGCCCGTTGCACGGAGGATCGAATATTTGTATTCGACCAGCAGAAAGATACGATCAAGGTTTTCGACCTGGAAGGAAAACCGCTGCCGGACATTAAAGTCCCATACGAGGAGATCAGGACGGACGATGCTTTTAAAAAAAAGGTAGCCGATACGCTGGCCATACACCCCACGTTTAAGCGCACGCCGCCGGAATTCAAGAAAATGCTTTACACCCCGGATGTGCTGCCGGTGTTCAGGGACTGCCGGGTAAAAGGCGATAAGCTTTATATCCAGACATACAGGCAGAAAGGAGATTTAAGCGAATTTATTTTCCTTGATTTTTCCGGCAAAGTGCTTAAAAAGTTATTTCTTCCCGGAAGCGAAACGCTGCAAATTCGTCTTAACCCCGCTTCAACCTTCGCTTTCAAAGGGGACATGTATTACTATCTTGTAGATAACCTTGATGAAGAGCAGTGGGAATTAAATGTACAGAAATTAGACTGATTGTAGTATAATAAAGTCAGTTCTTACCTGAATGAAATTTCCAAATTCCCCCGCCCCCTGGCACAGGAGAACGGGCGCGGCTAAAAAATAGGGTATGTAAAAAATAAATCAAAATTCCCCTGCAGTACCTCCGGCCGGTTTTGGTCGGGCGGGATCGAGACGAAAAAACAGCGCATTCGCGAAAAATAATACATAACAATGTCAAAAAATTGATTTCGTTTAAAATTTTTGCATTAACTGGTTTTCTGCTGCGCAGCGGACCGGTCCGGGGTGTCTGATCGACAGAGGCCAGGGGGCCTCTGGGTGTCCAGATCGGGACCGACGCCGCTCTCCCGGATGGCGGTCGCCAGTGCGACCAGGTCAACCGCCATCTCGATCACCGGGGCATCCGGCAGACGTTTTCTATAATCCTGGAAAAAAACCACCACACAGGTTATACATATCCTGGAAGGGGTGTAGATTTCTCCCGGGCAATTTTTCAGCAGCAAACGGCAAGGGCGGTGCGTTACTTTGTTACTTTGTTTGCAAGATTTTTGCTGAGTCGGCGTTTTGTATCCTTATAAAGCTTTGCCATAGAGGTAAGGCGGTAGTTTTCGAAGGAAGGAAGCTTGCTTATCTCCGAATATCTGAAGCCGCCCAGGTCTTTTAATCTTACCAACAATTCGCCCCTCATTCTTTTGCCTTGCCAGGTATCGACGTCAATATCCTCAATTTTAAAACCGATTTTCCTTTCAAATTCCCATAGGATTTTTTCTGCCGGCTCAAAGAACCTGTCATCGATACGTCTCATGCCATCACCGTATTCCTGTTTTCGGCGGTCGCACCTGAGAAGCGCCTCATCAACATAACCCGGGTTACCCAAAACTTCACCGTACCTGGTTTCCCGGGTAGGTATATCATTGCCACTCAGCGAGAGCAAAAAGTCGAAAAGTGCACGCTTACTCCCAAACAATTCGTTTACAAAATCCACATCCAGGTTACCGGGAGCTTTATCTGAAAAATAGCCATCCCCACTACTCCACAGGTATTCCTCGAAGTTTTGAACGATTTTCGCCCGGACTGGATTCAAAAGGGCGTACCCCAGGGACATCATCAGGTAAGATTCATCCTGGATTAAAGTAGACTTGAACCTACTCTCGAAGACATAGCCTTTCCCCCCGGTGATTTTTCGGTAATACATCCCGTATTGTCCATTCAAGTGGCGAAAGAAATCGGACAATTTGCCGGTGCTGTTCTCCAGGATCAAGTGGTAATGATTGTCCATGATGCAGTAGGCAAACATTCTAAGCTTAAATCTCCTGATGGAATCTTCCAGGTAATCCAGAAATTGTGCTTTCATCTTATGCCCGGAGAAAATATTCAACCCATTAATCCCACGGTTCATACAATGGTGATAAGCACCTTCGTGTGTCAATCTTACTCTTTTCATGAGACTATTGTACCACAACAAAGTAACGCACCGCCCCAGTTTTTTTTAATCGGCGGCCTGATTGGTGAAAAAAAATTGTGAAATTGTTGAAATTTCAGCAAAATTACTACATTATATTAGCGTGGTTCCATGGAGATGAGACCGATAGCTCTTTGGCTTACAAGTTTTGACCATCCTGTTATGAAAATTTTTTTTTCATAAGGAGGTTCTATGCAAAAGAATAAAAAAAAAGAGGGAAAAAGAAAACCTCAAATTTTTTTATTTATGCAGGAATGGTTATAATAGTATTAGATCTTATACTTATTGGTAAGGGAATTGTATTTATCGATTATGAAAAAAATAAAACCAAAATAAACAGGAGGTAACAAATGAAATTAAAAAATTGTTTTATTTTAGCTTTGGTGTTGGTGTTTTTGGGCGCTTCGTTTTTACTTGCAGATGAAAAAAACAGTACAGAAAAAAGATGTAATGAATGTAAAGACGGAAAGATAGAAGTAAATTGCAACGTTTGTAAGGGAAAAGGGAAAATTTGGGAGGTGACAGATGAAAAGATTGAATACGGTTGCCGAGGGCTTTCTATAGGCCCTGCTTATGTTGCCGGCGTTGCTTTCGGTCCAGAAGCAGCGGTAGGAGCTTATGTAGCCACAAAAAAAATCTGTGTTTCGGGGCTAAAAGACATGAGAGAAAAACAAGGGAAATATGTAGACTGCTCAAACCCCAATTGCAGTAATGGTAAAGTTAAGAAAAAATGTGATAAATGCGGTGGAGATGGAAAATTAGATTAGCTTTATGACTTTGTGAATCCACATTGGACGTTATATTTCTTTAGAACATGCCCCCACTGCTGATCAGTTTTAGGTAAAATTTAACGAAGAAGTGTTCCGGGAAACTTTCAGGAAGTTGATTTTTAAATGCAACCGCCGCTGCTTGACCGTCCACCACAACCACATCCCCCAAGCGGCGGTGGGTTGAGATTCATCAAAATAGAAGATCCCGGATGCTTAATTTTAATCATAGGGCGAAAAATCGACATTTTAAGGGGTAAAGTATGCCTTTAGGGTAAATCGCCCATCTACAAACTGTGTAAGTAACTGTGCTGCCACATGGTATACCTAATTACAAATAATCCAAATAATCGGAATAATCCGATACCGCTAAATCCGGCGAAAACACTCACTATAACTGATTTTACTGGTTTGATGCGCTTCTTAAAAAGGGTGCGGCGCACCCTGGAAAAGTTTTAGCGTCTGCGTTCCGGCAACGTTCGTTTTGATGCGGATTTCCCCGCTGAAGGTATCCATTTGATATACGTCCACGCCGCTTTCATACTGGAAAAACACAGACACCTGGTAGCGGGGCACACCTGCTTCTTTAGGGGCGGTAAAATATCTTGCCGGTCCCGGCAGGCTGCCCGGGTCGCCGGTTTTTATCTTTATTTCACCGCTGAAAGTATCCACTGCATAAGTGATCATAGCGCCGTTGGGCAAAAAACCGACGCCCGCTGTATAACGCCGGTGCCGATCGGTAAGCGTGTCATCTTTGTTATCGAATAGTTTCAGCGGTTCTTCAAACTCGATAAGGGAGCTCATTTTGATCTCGCTGGTGAAAGTGTCTATCACAAAAAATTGGATATGGCCGTGCCGGTAAAGAGACCAGCCCTCATAGCGCAGTGCGCCCCTGTCCCGGTTGGTTTCAAAAAAGGTGACCGCTTTTTTTCTCCTGATATCGGGCAGCATTTTGATTTCACTGGTGTAGGCGTCGATGCAGAAGCAGTGAGTAAGAATATCGCCGCCATAATTCGTCCAGGAAAAGTAACGCCGCGAGCCTGCGACGGGATCCCGGGGGCCGGTAAATAGGTTCAGCGCACCGGGCAGTTCCTGGACGGTCTCAGCGCGCACCCGGCCGGTAAAAGTGTCGATAAAATAGAGAATGATATCGCCGGCAACAAACTCTGTCAGCACGTTGTAACGCAGCTCTCCAGCCCCGGTTTTACGGTTGTCTTTAAACGGATTCAACGGCCTGCCGGGAATTAGACCGGTGAGTTTTCTCATTTCCCCGGTATACTCATCAACCACCGCGCCTTCGATTTTTCCGCTGTTATGAAAAACCAGCGGGGTATAACGTAGCGCGCCGGTGGGACTTTGTTTTTTACTATTACTTCCCGGAAGTTTTCTTAAAGAAGAATCTTTTGGATCAGGCTGCCCGGGAATGTTTTTCTTAAGCCCCTTATGGGCTGCGGACGGCACCGGTTTTTCTTCGAAAGAGATGATCTTCTTTTTCCCGGCCACGTCTTCAAACAGCCGGGTTTCACCGGTATAGGAATCGGTGACAGCGATGTCGGCGCCGCCGGTAAGATCGTACAGCGCCACCATCAGGTAGCGGCGCCGGTCGGTTATTTTGTTATCTTTTTGGGGCGCAGGGGTAGGAGGCTGCCCGGCGGTCTGAATCTCTTTTTCTTCCACCACTTCTTCTGTTACTACCCCGTTTTGTTCTTTTTTCTTGTTTTTATCTTTTACGTCATTTGATTCGCCCTGGGGTTGGTTTTTTTGGGCGGCTCTTTTATTGATCTCTTCGATTACTTTGTTTATTTCCGCGTCGCTTTTGGCTTTTTCTTCGTCGAATTCTTCTTTTTCTTTGGCCGCGGCATCCGCCGGGGTGTTTTGAGGTTGGGGGTTTTTAGCTGCGCCCGGTTTTTTACCAGGCTGTGGAGCTGCGCTTATCTCTTTTTTGCCGCTGTTTCCCTGGTGCTCGATAACAAGGTTTACCATCAAAAAGACAGCCAACGCGGTTAGCATTAGGAATACGGCAGCAGCAGCGATATACCGGAATTTTTTGTTTTTTGGCCGACTTGTATTTTCAGGCGGTTGTTCCATTTTTCCTGCACTTCTTTTTCTTAGTCTCTATTGTACCAAGAAACGGTAAAAAAGTCATCAAAAACATAATTATGAGAGTGGGGGGAAATTACTGTTGACTTTTGGATGCCACTGGAATAAAATAAAAGCTAAATCAAAAATGACTTAATAAGGAGATATATATGGAGAAAAGAAACGTCATTATTATAGGTTCTGGTCCGGCTGGCCTCACGGCAGCTATCTATACCGCAAGAGCTAACCTGGAACCCCTATTAATCGAAGGTTTCCAGGCGGGAGGCCAACTGATGATTACCACGGAAGTAGAAAACTATCCCGGCTTCAAGGAGGGCATAAACGGCCCGGACTTGATGGCTGAATTTCGCGCCCAGGCAGAACGTTTCGGCACAGAATTCATTACCGCCGATGTGACTGCCGTGGAACTTTCCGCGGATAAAAAAATCGTCCGGGTAGACGACGATGCTTATGAAGCGGATGCGGTTATCGTCTCTACCGGGGCCACGGCCAACCTGTTAGGCTTAGAAAACGAGAGCCGCTTGATGGGCCGGGGCGTCAGCGCCTGCGCCACCTGCGATGGGTTTTTCTTCAAGGACAAGGTGATCTGTGTGATAGGCGGCGGCGACAGCGCCATGGAAGAGGCTACCTACCTGACCCGTTTTGCTTCGAAAGTCTATATTATCCACCGCAGGGACCAGTTCCGCGCTTCTAAGATCATGGTCAAAAAAGCCGTCGAAAACCCGAAGATCGAGTTCATTTTAGATTCTGTGCCTGAAGATGTGCTGGGCGAAGAGCGGGTCAGCGGCGTTAAACTAAAAAATAAAAAAACCGGGGCAGTTTCGGAACTGACGGTAGATGGTATGTTTGTTGCTATCGGCCATACTCCCAACACGGCTCTTTTTGCCGGTCAGTTGGACACGGACGAAAAAGGGTATATCATTACTAAAAAAGGGAGTAATACTCAATCCGCTACGAATATTCCCGGTGTGTTTGCCTGTGGGGATGTGCAGGATTCGTTGTATCGCCAGGCGATTACCGCGGCGGGCAGCGGCTGCGTCGCAGCTATAGACACGGAACGTTATTTAGAAACGCTGCATGATTAGCAAATCGGGTTAGCCTCCGGCGGCCAAAAACTTCTATTTAGCCGAACGTTCGGGCAAATTCACAAACGCCGGTAAAGGGCACAGGCGTTTGCTTAACAAAAGTTTTGTTCAAACTTTTTCAACCCCGCGGCGCGGGGAGCCGATGAGTTGCTTCGCAACATAGTGATGTTTTTGCTTTTCAATCATCAAAAGTTTTGTTCAAA
>JAGLSW010000454.1 GCA_023135565.1 Candidatus Aminicenantota bacterium
CAATTTATCTGAGCGCTATAGCCATTATGCATTATGCAAAAAAAGTCATAAAACAAGACTTGACCCCATTATTACGAGCAAAATAATCATGTGAGGCATTCATTTCTGTCTTTTTACTACACTTTGAAGAAAACGCAAGAATCTTGATTTTTCTTTTCGTTTTTTTTACTTTGGTTTTTTCCGGTTTGTGTTCCCGTACCCTATCGAATTACCCCCGCACCGCCCCCAATCTTTTAGATCAAACTTACCGGGGTTTTCCAGGAGCTTCCTTGAATACGTGAATCCCATAGTCTGAATAGGCGATGAACCTGTTATTATCGATGTGAAAAAATTTTGGAAGACCGTCGATCTCGACAGGCGCGATCTTATAGGTCTGAAGCAGCTTGCCATCCCTGGAAAATTTGTAAAGATAACGAAGCGACTGATAGTCTAAAAATTGTAAATATATGTTATCTCGATGGTCGATAAAAAATGAAACGAAACCGTTAATGTAACGGCAGGTCCCGGTTCTATCTGCTGCTTCCAAAGTTCTCTTTATTTTTTTCTTATACTCCGCAAGGATATAATCATCCCAGGCGTAGAATTTTTTCTGGATTTTCCCGGTTGCAGGATTTACCAATGTTAAAGATAAATCATAATTGTTTAGAATCATCAAATCATTTGTACTAAGCCATTCGTATCTAATGTTAGAAAATCCAGGAATTGCAAACTTAATAATTACGCAGGCCGGAGGCTTAAAAAACAAGAAGGTTCTGAGTTCGCTTATTGGGATTAAAGATTTTTTGTACTTCATGTTTGAATCATGGATGTCGATGATATGGCTTTTGATAGATGGTAGGACTAAAGTGCCTCTTGCGTCTACTGCGAGTCTGAAACCGTTGAATTGCTCATACTTTAACTCGTTTATATATTTCCCTTCGAGAGAATATTTATAGATTCTCCTGCCCAACCAATTGACAAGATAAAGCTTTTCATTGAGACCTACACTTAAATGGTTAGGGGTCATTCCTCTTATCCTGAATTCTCCGGGGCCTTCGCCTTTGCTGCCGATAGTTTTTATAAATTTGAATTCCCGGTTGAGTTTGATAATGGCGCCGTGTTTAAAATCAAAGAGGTAATAATTGCCTGATTTGTCTACGGCCGTCGATTTAATGCCGGCAAGCACCTGCAATTCTTTATCAGCTATATTTTCGATGGTTTTTTCTAAAACCAAAGTTTTTGCGTTTGATAAACCGGAAAATAAAGGCTCCGGTTCTTTGATTACCTTGACATCGGAATTTCCTGCTGATAGAAAAAGCCCGCTGAAAAAAACAGTTATACATATGATTATATTTTTCATTTGTCATACTCGATGAGTGATGTTTGGGTTGAAAATTTGACTCTAATAAGTAAAACCAAAACTTCTTAAGTTTAAGAGGAGATCATATCGGACATGTGCCGGAACAAATAACGATTTGCTCTATATCTTCTCCATTTTCACATTTAAAAGTCACATAAAACTGGCACATACCGTGATAGCAGCCGCCATAATAAGTATATGATGCACAGCCGTCGTGAATCCTGCATAACATTGTACATGACTGTTTTCTGGCAGAGTCACACCTGTCATTGTTGCATGGGTCAAACCAAAAACTCCAGCCAACCAAAAGAGTACTCATCATTACAACTAAAATTGAAATCAAAATCAAAACTTTAATTTTTTTACGCATTCGTTTCCTCCTGAAATTTATTTTCTAAGCATCACTGCTGCTTACTTCTTGCTAAGAAATCTTGATCTCCGGGGCAGTTTCTGTTCCAACCTTCTAATTAGCGATTTTACCCGTTTCACTTCAAAAAGCGACTCATATTTTGCAAGTTTTTATTTTATTTTATAATAAAAAGGATGTCAAGTGTTTGAGATAATTTTTCGCCCCCAATCTTTTACAATGTTTACTATAATTACAACGTTACCATGAAAGAAATAGGAGAATATCTGGGAATGCACTATGCAACTATAAGCAGAATAATTAAACGGCAAGAAATGAATCAAAAAAAGTCATAAAACAAGACTTGACCCCATTCTTTTCGTACGTTGAAAGGTACGATTGAAGAGGTAAACAAGGTAACCAGGGGATGGAAGAATTATTTTAATTACGGACATCCCCGGAAAGATTTTAGGGACATAAACCACTTTATGAGATGCAGGTTCAAATACTTTTTGCGACATCGAAGCCAACGGAGGAGCAAACCTTTCAGAGATGGGGTTAGCCTTTATTCCGGTTTAAGGGATAGAGGGTTAATTTATCTCTGATGCGATGCCGGGCTTTACTGTGCATGCCTTAGAGTGAAGACTGTCGGAGAGCCGTATACTGGAAATCAGTACTTGCGATAGTTCCCAAAGACTTTATCTGGCTCTGCGGATATTCTATAAGCTCTATTTGATTCATTTGTTTACTCTCCACCCAAGCATACTAAATACATGACTCACCGCCTCCTCTACTTCATCAATAGTCCGAATCTTAATCACATAATCACCGGGGGGTACATCACTGTCGATCTGCCAATCAAAAGTCCCAATGTTGGCTGCAATATTCGCTATATCCAAAAACTTCATAAAGATGACGCACTGCGTCTATCCCAATTTATCTCCTGCTAATCTTTGAATCCAAATAATATACCCGTTTCAATTGTCTTTTGCATTTATTCTTTGAACTCTTTTCTTTCTGACCAGTCCTGCCTGGCATCAACTTTATTTATTTTATAAAAAAAATATGTATTAAGGTAGGGCTTCTCTTCAAAAACAGCGATTCCTTTGGGAATTCCATAATGCCATTTATACTTACTGATTATTCTATAAGTGATTTTTTTTATCCTCCTTCCACTTGTCCATAGTAAATTATATTTTTTAAAATCTATTTCAGGCATATTAATCTTGCGTTGTTTCATATGCATTTTTCTTGAATATTCTGAACATATTATCAACCATTCGTTGTCCCCTCTCCCTCCATCATAATGTACTTTATACTCTTCGTAAAGATGTATCTCTCTTTGAATATTAAAATATAAGTAAACTGCCGCTAAAACTAAAACAACAAATAATATAATGCTTATTGTGATAATTCGTTTTTTCATTATAACCTCACTCATTATAATCTCTTACTCTAAATGAACTGTGTGAACCGTGATTGGTTCTGTTATGTAACATACCAATATATTAGAATTTTTTGGAGTTGGGGAAAATGGATTATAATTGAAAGGACCATCAACACCAACAACCAGATGTATATTCTGAGTATCAGCAAACGTACTGGCGACGTTATTTTTGCCTTCTCCACTGTGACAAATGTACAAACTTAATGTCTTCATAGTCTTCTTAGACAAACTCTGAATTGGAGTACCTACTGCTAATGATGTAATGTCTCCACTTGGATTGGTGGTTAAGTATTGATCTTTTGATCCCAAATAAATCGCACTCGAAGCAGTTGGGCCGCCAGTACTATGAAAAAGTAACGTTACATTATTCGGGTCTTTCATCGAATTCCATGCATTTGCAAATTGTTCTTCTGTGTTAATCCCAATTTTATGAGAAGGTTCACCATTTAATGTCTGCAATCTTTTTCTTTCTGCTTCTGCTTGATTAGGAAAGCCACCTTCTTGAGAAAATAAACCACCACCTGCCCGGGCATCATACAAAACATAGTTGTCAAGTCCATTAGGGTCCAAAAAAGTTATCGGGTTATTCCTGCAATAGGTATACAGGTTCCAAAGCTGGGGATTGGCTATGGCTGCATCTCTATTCCTTATTGGGTCAACCGAGACAAAGCGGTATGAATGGCTGTCGTAATACCGCGCTCCAAAATAATCGAGGTCGGAGTAGGTTTCGCGTTCTTTGCCGGAAAACTTTTGTTTGGGATCATAAGTATTGATCCAGGTTTCCTGGACATCGCCAAAAGGCCCGTGAGCCGCGGAATAAACCACACTGCCGTCGGCGTCGGCAACTATCCGGGTCGAATTAACCTGGTCGCTCAGATGATAGTAGTACTTACCTTCCGGGGGATTTTCCTGCGGCAGATATTCAGCCACCAGCTTATTGCCAAAGTAGATATACTCTTTCACACATATCCCGCTGTGATCGTACTCGGCCATCAACTTGCCGTCAAAAGACCAGATGTAATAAGTATTCGTATAACTTGCTTCCAGGGTTTTGCCGGGCATTCTACCGGCGCTTTTCTGCTCCTGGCGTTCTAAGTTGGGGCTGTTCGGCAGGCTCCGGTCGATGCGCCGGGAGTGCGAATAACTATCATAAGATGTAGTGCAGGCACCCATAACAGGCCCCCCGCGCAGCGGTTCAGAGGGTTGGGACGCCGTCCCCCCGTGCCGGGTTTCGCTGCCTTCATAATAATTACTCGTCCGCATGCCCCTATTATAGCGCATTTTTAAACTTTTTTCACTATTAAAATTGCCTTCGGCGGCCAACTTTTTGAAAAAAGTTGAACAAAAACTTTTGTTTAGCCCAACGTCCGGGCAAATTCCCAGGCGATTAGTTGGGGCGCAAACGTTTGTTACGCTGCTTTTCGACGCCGGTAATTATAAATCTGTGGACTCATGGCTG